>JAQCKY010000201.1 GCA_027592155.1 Pseudomonadota bacterium | reverse complement strand
TACCCGGCCGATTCAACAGCGTCGAAATGGTAAAAGCCGGGCTCTCATTCGATGATTGAGCGCTGTCGAGAACCAGGCAGGAGCAGAGGGAATTGAGCCAATTTTTACGGTGGCGCCAATCCTCATCAAGCCGCGAGACAGCGGCCTCAATCGTCCGTACCGCGTCCAGCAGGGCAGGGCCGTCACCCGGGATAACGGCGGAGATGGAAAAAAATTCAGCGGCAAGCTCCGTGAATTCGTCCGGCGGCAATTCGGCGGCGAGCCTGTCCTGATCGACCAGGCGGCCGGCAAGGACGGCTGCTCCCTGGGTGAGGCCGGTAGCAGTTAGAGGAGTAGATTGAGCTGGTGCCCTCCGCTGTGGCAAGACTGGGACGGCCGGCAGTCCCATCGAATCTACGATTGCTTCCATGCGTACGCCGGATTTTTTAAGGCGGGAGATTTCTTGAATTGTGTTGAGAGCACTCTCCGGAAAATATCCCAATCGACGGGCGCGGGAGCTTCCCGCCTCCGGGCGCCGGACCTCGGGTTTGGGCAAAAGTCCCCAGCTTATATAGTTGTTGAGTGTCGCCCGCGAGATGCCAGCGCGGTCCATAATATCCTTACTGGTCAACATAACCCGCCTCCATATTCGCTTATCATCAGCCAAAAATAGAGTGGTGTACAGTCTAATTAGACAGACAAATCATGTCTGAAAATTCAGTATTAGCGTTTCTCGTACTGAACACTGCCGAACATGTTTTCCAACGCTTCCTTGTCGGGGGCATCTCCCTCGCGCCGGATCTCCGATAGTATTTCAAGCCCCCGTTGTACCGCCGGTCGGGCATCGATGGTCTCGATCCATCTTTTAACGTTCGGGAAGTTATTAATGTCGGTCCGTTTTTCGTGGAGACGAGCCCAGGGATGGGTCGCGATATCGGCAATCGTATAGTCGTCGGTTGCAAGGTAAACGGATTCGCCCAACCGCTTATCCAGAACGTGGTAGAGTCGGTCGACCTCTTGGTTATATCGCTTCTGTGAATATCCCAGATTACTCTCATCGGTCAGTCTTGGGGCGTAGTGATTGAAGTGGTTTTGCTGGCCGAACATCGGGCCGATGCCACCCATTTGAAACATCAACCATTGGATGACTTTATACCGCTCTGCGGATCCGTCCGAGGGAATGAAGTTCCCGCATTTGTCGGCAAGATAGATCAGCATAACGCCGCTTTCGAAGAGGGTTATCGGCTCGCCCCCGGGGCCATCCGGGTCGATCAATGCAGGGATTTTGTTATTGGGACTGATTTTCAGAAACTCCGGCTTGAACTGATCACCCCTGCCGGTGTTGATCGGGATCACCTTATAGTCGAGTTCCGACTCCTCCATCATGATGTGGAGCTTATGACCGTTCGGTGTCGGCCAAGTGTATAGATCGATCATCGATTTCTATCCTCTGCTGAGTGAGGTGGTTTTGCGGTATCGTCGCCCGTAATCAGCGGGCGTTCAAGCCGGATGGCCAGCAGATTGCGCTGAACGACATTTCAAAACGGCAATCGGTCACGGCGTTTGTTCAGGTGATATGTGAGCGCTCGGGCAATGCAGGTGCGGACGGCATCCTGGGGCACCTCATCTTCGAGGTCGAAAACGATGCCACGGTTTCCGTCAAACTTGAGGATTCCGGGAAATAGCTCCCGGTAGGTCGATAGCAAGGATGTCTGGCAATGGACGAACATCCCATACCGCCCGGGTGTCTTTTTGTACTGATCAATCCGGATTGTGGTGCCGCTTTTTGTCTCGCTCGTGAGGTAACTTGGTTGCCCCCATTTCAGCGTCTCCTCGAGCCTGACGACCGCATCGGTCTCGGCAGCGGTATTGAAGATCAATTGGCGTAATCGTATCAGCCGGTCTTTCAAAGGGTGGGGGTAGGCATCGAAGACTGCTTTTACGGCGGCATCCTGGAAGGCTTCCATACCGCTCATTTTCCAGCCAAGCGCCGATTAGAAGCGGAGGCTCGCGGCCTCAAAGGCAGCTTTCAGTTCGGCATAGGTATTGGTAACGGGGAACTGGGGAAACTCGTCGATCACGTTCTGGGGTGCCGAAAACAATATGCCTTGATCGGCCGCGCTTAACATAGAGGTATCGTTGTAGGAGTCGCCCGCTGCGAACACGGTGAAATTCAACTGTTTAAAAGCTTCCACGGCGCGCCGCTTATGGCCCTTCATCCTCAGATGATAATCACTGATCCTGCCGTCGCTCTCAACCGAGAGCCGATGACAAAACAACGTCGGCCAGTTCAACTGTGCCATCAGGGGCGCGGCAAATTCGTAAAATGTATCGGAGAGAATAACGACTTGAAAATTGGCGCTTATCCATTCCAGGAATTCCTTGGCACCGTCGAGAGGAGCGAGACCGGCAATGACGGCTTGAATTTCCGTCATGCCAAAACCTTGTTCGTCCAAGATGCGAAGGCGCTGCCGCATCAGCTCATCGTAATCGGGAATATCACGGGTCGTTGCCCGGAGCGCATCGACGCCCGTGCTTTCCGCCACACCAATCCAGATTTCCGGGACCAGAACACCTTCTAAATCAAGACACGCGATTTCCAACAATCTGCTCCACAACGGGTTCGGGGACATTTTGTCCTATGGGGGGCGGAATATCCGATATCCAACGCCAGTTCAAAAGGTATTTAGGTAAATTACATTAAAGTTATGTGTATATTTTATTTTTGGTTTGTTTTATTCATATTTTTTTGTATAATTATTTTAATAACGAATATATGGTGTATATTATGAATGCCTTACTTGGCCTCGAGGCTACCGTCGATTCCGCTTTCCTGACAAAGCCCGTATTCGCCTTAAATCCGACGGGGTTGGCGCCTCTCGCTGGGCGCATCAGTTTCGAAACGACGGTACCGAGCGTGGCAGAGATCACCGTTTCAGACGGCACGCGTGAATGGCCTGTCCCAACCGAGGCGACATTCCGATGGGATCATAGCTACATTGTTCTGGGCATGCGGCCGGATAAGGGCCACACCCTGACAATACGGGTTAAGGACCGGGCAGGGGTGATCGTTGAAGGGGAACACAGCATCAAGTTCCGTACCGATCCGTTGCCCGACGACTTTCCGCCACTGGATACGAAGATCAGCCGGATCGACAAGATGGAACCCGGCGTTACCTTCTTTGGCATTCGAAAATCGGCGAGCTCCGGCGCAAAAACCTACGGTATGCTGGTTGCCTTGGATGAGGCCGGTGAGGTCGTTTGGTACCGGGACGTCGGATACACCACCGGCGACATCAAGCGCCTTAAAAACGGCAATTTCATTTATCTCTCTTTCGACCATAAGGCGATTGAGATCGATATGTTGGGGACCGTGGTCAATCATTGGAGCGCTGCTAAACGCTGGCCGGACCTCCATCGTGACGGGGGATCCATTCCGGTCGCGGCCGAAGCGTTCCACCACGAAATATACGAAATGCCGAACGGTCATTTCCTGGTCATGAGCATCGAGACACGAGACTTCGATGCCTATCCGACGAGCGAGACCGACCCCGATGCCCCGATGGCACCGGCAACGGTCGTCGGCGATGTCGTGGTCGAATTTCGCCGGGACGGGACCATCGTCAATGAATTGCACTTGCTTGATATTCTGGATCCCTACCGGTTCGGATACGGCTCCTTGAGCGACTATTGGGTTCGCCGGGGCATCGAGAATTCCAACGATTGGAGCCACACCAACGCTGTTGTGTATGACGAGAGTGACGACACGTTGATTTTATCTGTCCGTCATCAGGATGCGGTCGTGAAATTTCGCCGGTCAGACGGCCAGTTGGTATGGATACTCGGCACACACGACGGCTGGCGGGCACTCTGGTCCGACTATTTACTCAAACCCGAAGGCGATCTTGAGTGGCAGTACCATCAGCATAATTCGATCCTGACCGAAGACGGCACGATCATGCTGTTCGACAACGGCGATTTTCGGGCGCGTCCCTTTTCTCAGAAACTGCCGGCTTCGGAAAACTACAGCCGTGTCGTGGAATTCGAGGTCGATGAAGAGAACATGACGGTAAAACAGGTCTGGTCCTATGGCGGTCCCGGCGATGAGGTTTATTACTGCCCTTTCATTTGCGGCGCCGGCGTTATGCCGCAAACCGGGAATGTTCTTGCCTGCTTCGGCGGCCTTTTGTCGGATGCAGACGGCAATCCCAGCGAGACGGCCAATTTCGACACGGGTTGGGTTCGGCTGGTTGAAGTGACCCGTGACGGCGAGACCCCGGAGAAAGTGTTCGAGCTTTTCATCGATGAGCGTGAGGAAAAGAAGGGCTGGGACGTTTATCGGGCGGAACGTTTACCGTCTCTCTATGCCTAGGCGGCAGCGATCGAGGCACGGACATCGGCAAAAACCGTCTCGAACATTTCCGTGGTAAGACGTCCGGTGTTCGTATTGTATCGCGAGCAGTGATAGCTGTCGGCGAGGATACGTCCGTCTTCCAGGGTATATTGCGCGCCGTGGCGAAACGGCGTGGTCTTTAGCCTGATACCAAGGCAGCGCGCCACCGCGCCGTGGGACAAGACACCCAGCGCCACAATGACTTTGAGGTTCCTCATTGCCGCGAGCTCCGCTGCAAGGTAATCGCGGCAGGCATTCACTTCAGCACCGACGGGCTTGTTTTCGGGAGGCAGACAACGGACCGCGTTGGTAATACGGCAATTTGTCAGCGTCATGCCATCCTCAGGTGACGCACCATAAGCGCCATCGGCAAATCCAAATTTTTGGAGCGTGGCGTAGAGCAAATCGCCAGCAAAATCGCCGGTAAAAGGTCGGCCGGTGCGGTTTGCCCCGCGTAGGCCCGGGGCTAATCCGACGATCAATAATTCCGCGCTCAGGGCGCCAAAGGCCGGTACCGGCGCGTTGTGCCAGTCCGGTTCAGAGTCTCTGAGGCTGGCTCGTAATTCGACAAGGCGCGGGCAGGTGCCGCAATCTCGATCTGGCTCTTTGAACAAAACGGCACCGATTTATGTGAGCTAGGCGGAGCGAGCGAAATCCTCGTCTACACCCGCTATCTCAATGACTCCAGCATCATCTTCGTCGAACCCATCGCCATCGATCGGAGGAACATCCGGATGATCGTTTTGTCCCGGTTGACGCTCGATTCCATCCCGAATGTCGTCCAGTTCTATGAAATAATCCGCCTGTCGTCGAAGTTCGTCGGCCACCATCGGTGGTTTCGATTTCACAGTGCTGACAATCGTTACGCGGAGCCCCTGACGTTGAACGGCCTCGACCAGCCGCCTAAAATCGCCGTCGCCGGAAAAGATGACGATGTGATCCAGATGAGCCATCATCTCCATGACATCGACCGCGAGTTCGATATCCATGTTCCCCTTGATCTTTCGGCGTCCCGAGGGATCGGTGAACTCTTTGGTCGGTTTGGTGACCATGGTATAGCCGTTATAGTCGAGCCAGTCGACCAGGGGGCGGATGGGGGAATATTCCTGGTCCTCGATCAGGACCGTGTAGTAGTAGGCGCGGACCAGCGATGCCTTCGATTTGAACATCGACAGCAGTTTTTTATAGTCGATA
>JAQCKY010000200.1 GCA_027592155.1 Pseudomonadota bacterium | reverse complement strand
AAGCCGATCGTGGGGACCGCGACGTTCAATGTGACGCCCCATAAAGCCGGCGTCTATTTCAATAAAATCCAGTGCTTCTGCTTTACCGAACAGGTGCTTCGTCCCGGTGAGACGGCGCAGCTGCCGGTAACCTTCTTCGTCGATCCAGAGATGATGAAGGATAAGAACACGAACGATGTTCGCACGATCACTTTGTCTTATACCTTCTTTAAGTCCAAGGATCAGTCGGCCCTGAAGAATACGGATACCGCCCGGGCGGTATTGCATGTTGAGCCGGCGGACAAAAAGAACGGAATTGTTGGCCGGCGTAGCAGGCTAGAGATGGCCGGAAAAATTACCCCACTGAGGATCGAATAAATGACTGACCACGCCATTGATAAAAAGCATCCCTGGCACCTCGTAGAGCCGAGCGCTTGGCCGTTGATCGCCGGGATTGCCGGTCTGGTGGCCGCAATTGGCGGTGTGATTTATTTTCATACCGACAACTACATTCTGCTGATCATCGGCGCCATTCTCATGATGATCGTTTTCATGGGTTGGTGGCGCGAGGTCATCAAAGAAGGGGAGAACAAGCGCGACCATACGGCGGAGGTCAGTACCGGCCTGCGTATAGGTATGCTGCTGTTCATTGCCTCCGAGGTCATGTTCTTTTTTGCCTTTTTCTGGGCCTTTTTCCATTCCAGTCTGCCGATCCTCAGCAACGTGGCCGTCCCGTGGCCGCCCGAGGGCATCGCCGCGCCGGGAGCGGAATTCAGCGGAATTCCATTCGTGAATACCCTGATTCTTCTGACATCGGGCGCAACCGTGACCGTCGCTCACCATGCCTTGATCGACGGAAATCGCGAGACGGTGGTGCGCTGGACCGGTATCACGGTTTTGCTCGGCATTCTGTTTTTAGGTCTGCAGGTTTACGAATACGGTGTCCTGCCGTTCGCGCTCAAAGACGGCATCTATCCCTCGACCTTCTACCTCGCCACCGGCTTCCACGGCTTCCACGTTTTTGTCGGCACGATATTCCTGATCGTTTGTTATTTCCGCGCCAAGAAAGGCCACTTCACGCCGACGCAACATATCGGTTATGAAGCGGCTGCGTGGTACTGGCACTTTGTCGACGTGGTCTGGCTGTTCCTCTTCATCAATGTCTATTGGTGGGGCAGCGCGCCCTGGGGTCACCTGCAGCCGTAATGGCCGGCGACGATCATCGCCAGCGTTCCACAGCGAAAGCACAACCGGCCGATATGGTCCGCGACGTGTGGACGCTGCCCGCGTTGCGGCGAGGGCAGACTGTTCTCGGGTTATTTGACGGTCGTCGATCGTTGTCGGCGCTGCGATCTCAAATTCGCGGCCCATGATGCCGCCGACGGCCCCGCTGTCTTGATCATGCTGTTTTTCGGCTTTGTCGTGGCGGGCCTTCTCGTCGTCCTCGAGATGAAGTACGCGCCGCCCATTTGGGTTCACGCCCTGATCTGGCCGCCCTTTATCCTTGGGGGCGCCTTGGCGCTGATGCGCCCCTTGAAAGGCATGTTCATCGGCATCCAGTTCAAATACCGGTCCGTCGAAGAGGATGTCCCGAACGACCGGTTTTAAGTTACGCTAGGTCATGAAGCGATGAATGAAACCGGCCGTCTTAAAAACTGGGCGCGCGTTATTAAACGGGACGTCCATGCCCTGTACCTCGCAAGCCGGGATCCCCGCGTGCCCTGGTATGCCAAGGCCGTGGCTGTTGCGGTTGCGGCCTATGCCTTTTCTCCCATCGATCTGATCCCCGATTTTATTCCGGTCATAGGCTATCTCGATGACCTGATCCTGCTTCCGCTGGGTGTGCTTCTCGTCGTCAAGCTGATACCCCCCGAAATCATGGCGGAGCACCGAGCGGCTGCCGACACAGCACGGCAACGGCCGGTCAGCCGAACCGCGTCTGTGGTGATCGTCTGCATCTGGATCGCGTCAATGGGATTGGTGGGATTGGTCGGGTGGCTTGTCTATCGTTACGTCAAATCGTGACTGGCGATCAGGAGACTTAACGCTTCTTAATATCGTCGACAAACTGCTTGTAGATCTGGGCGATCGATTGGCTGAAGGCCGGGATGGTTTTACCCGGTGCCGCGTCGGGCGTGCTTGTCTCCGCCCGGTCAGCCTTTACATGGACAAGCCGGTCGGTGCGGGTTTCTTTTAACCCCAACTCAAGCTCAACCAGCACCCGGCCGGGGCTGCCGACGTTCTGCTCGAAGCGAATGATCCGCCCGGAGACGATAAATTCCGGCTCGATGCGGAGCTCCGGCGTCACGACGTTTTTCGCCACGCCGGTGCTGCGCAGATAAGCGACGAGGTGGTTCTGCAACATGATGGGCGGCGGTTCGGTCCAGAAATGATAATTATAGGGCTGAACCTTGTGGGATTCCTGCGGACGGCTGAAAATTAGAGCCCGCCCCGCCGACAATCCATCGGCGACAAAGCGGTCGACTTCTAACGTTCCTTGCAAAACCGGATTAGCGGAATTTACGGCGCCCTGCTCGGAAACCGCACTGAGACGATAATAATGATCTTCCGGCACGGCCGTCGATTGCGCGCAGGCCGCGAGCGCCGCGGCGAAGGGTGCAAGAATCAACCATCTTGGAATCCCGGCCATTTTTCGTCTTCCCCTAGAAAATGCCATTACCGGCTCGAATTATCCGGGGCCGGTTGCCCGCTCAACAGCAATCCGGGATTGGCCCTGATCTGCCGGCTGAATTCAAGCATATTGCGGCTGGCCCCTTCCAGGTTCTGGTTGATCGCATCGATGTGCCTTGAAACCGTCTCCATGGAATGGCGAAGATCGACAATCGAGCGGTCGACATCGAGTTTGTTGTCGCTGACCACGGTGTTGAGATTATTGACCAGTTGATCGACACCCCGCCGGGTCGCTTCAAAATCCTTGGTCAGCTGTACGAAATTCAAAGCCGAATCCTCCAGCGCCACCAGAACGCCGTTAAACCGGTTGATGTTCTCATTATTGAGAACTCGCCCCAAGTTAACCGCGCTCTCGTTGATACGGCGGGTGAAGACGTCGATGCTGTCGGCGATGACCGGAATGCGCTGCGAAATATCCGACGTGATGTTTTTGAGGTCCTTCACGAGGGAGTCGCCCTGTTCATCGATGAGCTTGCCGATCCCGCCTACCGTCCGGCTCATATTGGCCAGCAGGGGTTTGATGTCGGTCTCGGTCAGGGCGCTGATATCGCGGGCCAGGTCGGACACCGCCGCCATGACATCCGCCGATTCGCCGCCGATGATCTGCGCGCCGGGTTTGAGCGCTTCGGACGCTTGACCCCCGGCGAGACTGATGGTGACCGCGGACAGCAGCCCCGATGCCGCGATTTTGGCGACCGTATCGGACGGGATCCGCCATCCTTTCTGGACGCTGACATCGACCCGGAACTGTATTTTGCCGTTGTCGTTAATCGGCGTGATTTCTTCGACCTGGCCGATCGGGAATCCCTCAAACACCACGCGGGTACCGAACTCCACCGCGCTGACATTCTTATAGACGATGTGATAGGCATCGGTCGCACCGGTCCGCCCCGTCAACAGAGCCATCGCGCCGATAATACCGGCGATGACGGCCAGCACGAAGCTGCCAACCAATACGTAATTTACCTTGCTGCTTTTCACGGCGCGACAGTCTCCTCGACGAACTCGCCGCCGGTCAGGCGGCGAAGATATTCTTCCGGATCGACAATTTCCTGTTCGGTCCGGCGATGCAATATATTTTGAATTCGCTCATTATCCGAATTCTTGATTTCATCCACGGTGCCGACACTCAAAATATGCCCTTGATCGAGCACGGTGATGCGGTCGGCAATCTTGAAGGCGCTGTCCAGCTCGTGGGTCACCACCACGATGCTCATCCCCATGGCGTCCCGCAGCTTGAGGATCAGATCGTCGAGGGCGGAGGCGACAACGGGATCGAGACCGGCGCTGGGCTCGTCCAGGAACAGAATCCGGGGGTCCATGATGATCGCGCGGGCCATCGCCGCCCGTTTGATCATGCCGCCGGATAACTCCGACGGGCGCAAATCTTCAAATCCGGCAAGATCGACGATTTCCAGCTTGATCCGGGCCATGATCCGCATGGTTTCGGGATCGAGTTTGGTGTGCTCGGCCAAAGGCAGCATGATGTTCTCGCCGACGCTCAGGGAACTGAACAAGGCGCCTGATTGAAAGGCAACGCCGAGCTTCTTGAACAGATTGGCCCGGCCGACCGTGTCCAGCGTGGTGATATCCTCGCCCAGAATTTCGATGCTTCCCGATGTCGGCTGTTCCAAGGCCAGCAAATGGCGCATCAGCGTGCTTTTCCCGGACCCGCTGCCGCCCATGATGATCATGATTTCGCCTTGGCGGACATCGAAGTCGATGCCCTTGAGGATCATCCGGTCGCCATAATGGGTGACGAGGTCCCGGACCTGAATGACACCCGGCGTTTCGCTTTCGACGGTATTGGATATGGGTTCAATAGGTTCGGTGGGTACGGTCATTTTCTAAAGCGTTGAGACAAAGACAAAAAGCATATCGGTGACGATGATGGCAATAATCGATTGCACCACGGCACGGGTGGTGACGCGGCCGACCCCTTCGGCGCCGCCGGTGACGGAGGCCCCGTTGGCCACCCCGATCAGGGTAATGAGCACCGCGAAGATCAGCGATTTTCCCAGCCCATGCATAAGATCGCCGACCGACAGCACGTTGATGGTCTGGCTCCAGTAAGCGGCCTGACTGATGTCGAGATCGTAGGAAATAAACAGCCCCGCCGCGGAAAGTGCGATCAAATTGGCGATGAAGGTAAGCGCCGGCACCATAATGATCATGGCGATCAACGCCGGCGCGACCAGGAACCGGACCGGGTTAATCCCCGTCACCTTGAGGGCATCGATCTCTTGGTTGATCTGCATGGTGCTCAGCCGCGCCGCCAGGGCGGAGCCGGAACGCCCCGCAACCAGAATACCGGTGATGAGCGAGGCGAATTCCCGTACCACCGAGAACGCGATACCCGCCGTAACCTGGGATTCCGCGCCGAATTGGGAAAGCGTGTGAATGCCCTGCATCGCCAGCATCAGACCGATGGTCCCGGATAATAACGCCACGATCGGGACCGCGAAGATACCGACTTCCATCATCTGCTGCGCAATTGCGGCAAGCCGGACCGGTTGGCGCATACGCGGGCCGAAAAACAGCCAATAGACGCTCTCGACCACCAACGCCGTCCAATGCCCGAACGAGGCGACGCCGTCGACGACGCCCCGGCCCAGACGTTCCGTCGAGTCCACCAAGGTAGAGCCGAGCGTGTTAGGAGGCATCGCTTAAGGCATCCTCGATGGAGTGAAAGATCGGGAACACTTTATCCCGACGCGCCAGCTCCAGAACCCTGAGCGCGGAAGCGCTTACCGCAACCAAGGCGTAGGTTTGCCCGCCGGCTTTGGCCGCCTGAAAGGATTCAACCAAGGACGCAATCCCCGAACTGTCGATGTAATCCACCGCCGACATATCGACCAAGATCTGCGCTTTTGCCGCAACGCGCTCCAGAAGGACCTTTCG
>JAQCKY010000199.1 GCA_027592155.1 Pseudomonadota bacterium | reverse complement strand
GAATATATAACCAAGCACTTCGCCCTCGCGCAGCCGTGAAGTGATGACCACGACCCCGATAAAACCGGCGATGACCGAAAGAATCCGGCGGGCATCGACCCGTTCCTTGAGAACGAACGGCGCCGCGATGGTGACAACCAGCGGTGCGATGAACTGCATCGCCGTGGCTTCCGCCAAGGGAATGTAGGAAATCGCCGCGTAAAAGGTTCCCATACCGGATAGGACGAACAGACTTCGCAGTACTTGCAAACCGAACGGGCGGGGAATCAGAACTTTCACACCCTCTCGGGCCAGACTGATAAACAGAAACAACAGGCCGGTAAAGACGAACTGCGCCCAGACCACGAGGACCGCCGAGTAGTGACCGTCCAACAGTTTCACAAAGGCGTCCTTGAGTGAGAACGCCGTCCCGGCCATGATCATCAGGAGCAGGCCAATGAGGAGATTTTTGCGCGCCATCCCCTAGTCATAACGGGCAGCGACGGGAATGAGTAACCAATCTTGATAGCCACGCGCAAATTCTGAAACAAGTGGAAGAAAGTACAAACTATGAGTGACGCGAGCGAAAAAATTCACACCTTTGATGTCGAATTTGAAGCAGTCGCAAAATCGGTCGGCAAAATGCGCACGGAGGCCGTCATCACCCATACCGGGAGCAAGGACAGTTGGGAAATGGCGTCCGATGAGGGAGACTTTCACGGCGGCGACGATACCGCGCCCCGCCCGCTCGCCTATTTCGCCATGGGCACAACATCCTGCCTGATGACGCAAATACGAGCCTTTGCGAAACGACTCAAAATCGAAGTAAACGACGTCGTCATGATGGCACGCTTCAATTGGCGGGCCGAACAAAAGGGCCGGGAACCCTATGTCGGAATTCCAGACGGCATAGCCATCGACATCGAACTCGACAGCCCGGCCACGACCGAGGAACAGATCCGGCTGATCCATACAGCCCAGAAGGGCTGTTTTGTCGAACAAATCATCCTTAAAGGCATGCCAATCGGCCACCGGCTGAAGGTGGATGGTGAGTGGATTGATATTTAACAAAATAAACGCCCGCTGAACCGCATACATGCTCGTAAAGAGAGAGTTGGGCTTTACAAACCTCGGAAAATCCCTTAGAAGTTGTATATCCGTTGCGACTCAAGAGCTTTGTGGGAGCCTGTACCGGACAAAAAAATGCTCTAACGGGATGAAGTTGTGGAGCCGCGGCAAAGGCGTCCGGAGTTTTGTCCTATTTGAGTGAGTATTTAAGGGGAAGTCCGATGAAAATATCGACATATTTTGCATCAACGTTGTTGGTCATGGGTCTCGTTGGCGGGGGAGACGCATTTGCGGCGTCTACAGGCTCATTGACCTTCGACGAACCCGTATTTGAACTTGGCCTGATCGTCGATGACGAATACGCCTCCGAGGGAGTAACCGTTTCCGCGACAGGCGGTATCGGCAAGGCCGTCGTCTTCGATACCAGCAACCAGGGCCTTGGAAATGATGACGATTTGCTTTCGCCCTTCTCTCGGGTGGGCATTACTGCAGGGACGTCCACCGGCGGCTCGCAAATCATCAACTATTGGGACGGCGGCGGCCCTAATGCGTTAGACCCCGGCAATATTTTGATCGTCGAGTCTAACAAGAACATTAACCCCCCGGGCCCTCAGGGCAACACGCCGATCACCTGTAACGCGACCCATTGCGGCATTGACACGTCAGGTGGGTTCGTCCCTGTCGCCGATGACCATGCGGGGCCGACGACGATTACTTTCAGCTTCGTCAACGACTTCCTGTTTGAGGGGTTCGACTATTTCGATGTCGAAGCCAACACGGAGAAGCCTTTCACCGTCAATCTCTTTAGCGATGCCAGCCTGTCGACCTTAATTACTTCGCTCCTCCTAGAGGACAATCTCGGTAATAACGGTTATGGCAGGGTGGCGTTTGATCCCTTGAATGTGCGGGGCATTGAGTTCGTGCTGCGTGGTTCCGGTGGCATCGATAACTTGCAATATCCGGTTCCGATTCCCGCCGCCCTGCCGATGTTCCTGTTCGGTCTTGCGGGCTTGGGAATTATGGCGCGCCGCCGAAAGGCTTCCGCCGCCTAATTGATAAATAACAGATTTCGAGAGGCCGGGTAGATCCCGGCCTTTTTCATGCCTGCGTAGCGGATATGCATAACAAGCGTTGTCTCGGATGACTGAGTTGATATAGTTGCGCTGCAAAACGTGAAGTAGCACCACTCCTATTTGAACAATTGGACCAATCGCGACCATGGACACTGCCCTGCCTAACGATCTCAGTGCCTATTGGATGCCCTTCACGGGGAACCGTTTGTTCAAGAAGGACCCGCGCATCGTCGTCGCGGCGGAGGGTATGTATTATACTTCCGCCGACGGTCGTCCCATCCTGGACGGAACGTCGGGGCTTTGGTGCGTCAATGCGGGGCACTCCCGCCCCGAGATCGTGACGGCGATTCAAGAGCAAGCGGCCTCCCTCGATTACCTCCCGTCATATGCACTCGGTCATCCCAAGGCGTTCGAACTGGCCAACCGGGTTGCGGCCCTGATGCCGGGCAGTCTCAATCACGTCTTTTTCGCTAATTCAGGGTCCGAAACCGTCGATACCGCGCTCAAGATTGCCCTCGCTTACCACAGCATATCGGGCCACCCTGAACGGCGCCGGCTCGTCGGCCGGTCGCGGGGGTTTCATGGCGCCGGGTTCGGTGGCATCTCGGTCGGTGGCATCACACCCAACCGGAAGCATTTCGGTGCCCTCCTGCCTGAGGTTAGTCATCTGCCGGATACCCATAACCTCGAAGAGAACGCCTTTTCACGAGGCCAGCCAAGCTGGGGTGTACATCTTGCCGACTCCCTCGAAACGCTCGTTGCGCTGTATGGTGCCGACACCATCGCGGCGTTGATCGTCGAACCCATAGCAGGTGCCGGCGGCGTCCTGGTTCCACCGGTCGGTTATCTCGAGCGCCTGCGCGAAATCTGCACGGCCTACGGCATTTTGCTGATCTTCGATGAAGTCATCACCGGGTTCGGACGTCTCGGTGCGGTGACGGCGGCCGAAAAATTCGGCGTCGAACCCGACATGATGACCATCGCCAAGGGCCTCACCAACGCCGCCGTGCCCATGGGCGCAACCGTCGTCAGCGATCAAATCCAGACCGCCTTTATGAACGGGCCGGAAAACGTCATGGAGTTGTTCCACGGTTATACTTATTCCGGTCACCCGCTGGCCGCCGCCGCCGGGCTGGCGACGCTCGACGTTTATGCCAAGGATGATCTGTTCGCCCGCGCCGACAGCATTGCACCCTATTTCGAGGACGCCGTTCACGCCCTTAAAGACCATCCCCATGTCATCGACATTAGGAACATCGGACTGGCGGCGGGCATCGAACTGTCTGCCGGCGATCATACCCCCGGGGCCCGAGGCCATGAGATGTTAGTCAAATGTTTTGAAGCGGGCGTAATGATCCGTGTCACCGGCGATATCATCGCCCTCGCACCCCCGCTGATCATCGAAAAAAATCAGATCGACGAACTGGTCGGCACAGTTGCCGGGGTCTTGGAAACCCTATCATGAGCCTGTGGATTTGGTCCTTCATCGCCGGGCTCGCCGCGACATGGACGATGGACCAATCCGGCCGCCTGTTCGGTCCGCTGAATCTTTCCCATGGTATGGACGGTCAACTCGGGCGCTGGGTCTTGGGGTTTGCCAAAGGCCGGTTCGTGATCGATGCCCGCGAGACATTTCCGCCCCAACCCGGCGAAGGCCTCGTGGCCACTCTCTTCCATTATTTGGTCGGTGGCGGCGTTGTCGCGCTTGGATACCCCCTCGCCCTGCTGGTCCTGGACATCACCCCCGATAACCACTTTTTGCCGGCCTTTATATACGGCCTGGCGACACTGATCCTCGCCTGGTTCGTTCAGTATCCGGCTTTCAAATTTGGAGTTTTCGGGAGCGCAGCGCCCGACGGCGTCAACAACATCGCGGCACCGGTTATCATGCACACGGCTTACGCACTTGGGTTTGCCATCGTCATGGCCGTCGCGCGATTGTAGGTGCAGCCTAATCCGGCTTCTGCGTATAAGCCCGGATACCGATCCAGAGCGCGACAAGCGCTGTTACAACCATTCCCCCCACTGACGGAATGATTATGACCAGCGGCGATAGATGAAGCACTTCCGTCCGCTCCCCGGTACCGTGGGTAATCAGCGCATCGTCCAACGAATACCAGGCGATCAATACCAACATCGCGGCCATAACCATCAACCAGAAGCCGTCGATCAGACGGTTGGTGGAGGTTTTGTTGTTCCGGGTAAAGAGATCGATCAGGATATGGCCACCTGCCGCGGTGCAGCCCGCGAGCCCGAAAAAGACGATGATCAGCACCGACAAGCTCGAGGCCTCAATCACCCATTCGATACTGCCAAATCCGATACCGCGCGCCACGATATCGAAGACTGTTATCGACATCATCAGGATCAGCGCGCATCCGGCGATATCCCTGAGCAGATTGCCGAGGCGCACCAGACTGCGCGGCAGAAGATATTCCCAGCTTTCATCCATATCTTAGGGAACTCCAAATAGAAGGTTAGGCAACCAGAGCGCAAGTCCCGGGATCGCCAGGATGAGAATCAGGCGGATCACATCGCCCGCGAGAAAGGGGAAAATGCCTTGGTAGAGACCGCCGATGGTGATTTCGGGCATCATCTTGGCGACTACAAAGACGTTCATGCCGACGGGCGGCGTGACAACGCCGAACTCGGCAACCACGATCATCACGATCCCCCACCAGACCGGATCGAACCCCATTTCGACGATGATCGGAAAGATGAACGGCGTGGTGATGAAAATGATTGCGATCACCTCCATAAACCCACCAAGGACGATCAGAAACAGGATGATACCCAACATCACGATGAAGTTGGGCAGCTCGAGCCCCTCGATAAAGCGAGCCATCTCCTGGGGGAATTGGGCCGAAGTAATAAAGAATTCAAAGATCGAAATACCGACCAGAATGAACATCACCATGGTCGTAATTTGCACCGCTTCCCGGACCGACTCGACGAAGACCTGCCAGGTGATACGCCGGGTGGCGACACCGATCACCAGGGCCCCGAACGATCCGACCGCGGCGCCCTCGGTCGGTGAAAACAGGCCGACGAAGATACCCCCCATCACCACGCCGAACAGCAAGGCCACGCCCCATACCTGGCCCAGAGATTTCAGGCGCGCGAACCAGTCTTGCCGTTCGCTGGCCGGGCCAAGGTCCGGGCGCAGCCGGGTCCATACCATGATCACCCCTATATAGAGAAGGATTGCCACGATGCCGGGCACAATACCGGCGGCAAACATGCGCCCGATGGATGTTTCGGTAATAACGGCATAGATGATCATGCCGAGAGAGGGCGGGATCATAATCCCAAGCGTGCCGCCCGCCGCCACCGAGCCCGCCGCGAGGCGCGGATCGTAGCCGAAGCGCAGCATCTGCGGCACTGCGATCTTGGTCATTGTTGCAGCTGTGGACAGGCTCGATCCATTGACCGCCGCCAATCCGCCGCAACCG
>JAQCKY010000198.1 GCA_027592155.1 Pseudomonadota bacterium | reverse complement strand
GGAAAACACCTTTGCCTCCGGAACCGTAATCATCAGCCCGGCTCGTGCGGTGTCTGCGATCTTGGTGTGCCGCCGCATATGGTCTTCGATTTGCGAGGTGCGACCCGGCGGATAAATCGGTACCGGAACGGCGCCGGCGAGCAGGATGCCGGTAAAACACAAAAAATAGTCTCGCCCGGTCGGCAGCATGATCAGCACCGATTCGTCCGGTTGCACATCGTGTTCGACCAGTCCGGCCGCGATGCGCCGTGCACCGTCCCATAATTCGCCATAGGTTATGGGCTCGATGTCTCCGTCTTCATTGTAGAGCCGAATATGGGTGTGATCGGCATTATGGGTTGCGTGATATTCCAGCACATCGACGAGCGTCTCTGCCCCATGGGGGATAAGATGATCATCGCCGGTAGCGGCCACTAATTTTTCGACATCGGGGCGGACAACAATATTTGCATTGGCGCCCGCGAGTGCCCGAACCAGGTCCCGGGGTGTTTCGGAATTCGCGATCGCCCGGTCCGGCAGCGCGACCGAGAATTCCAATTCCAGGCGATGGACGAGCTCCATCCGGGTCAGGCTGTCGAACCCGATATCGGCCTCTAGGGATCGATCGAGGAAGGGGGCGGGTAGAATCCGTCCGGGGCTGATTTCCGATGCGAGTGCGGCAATGATCTGCGTGACGCGGGCGTCAACCGTCGACGGTGTCCCGTCGATGACGCCGGCAGCATTTTCGGTCGGCGAAGATCGTTCTGTTTCTTCTGTTTCCACCACGATAATTTAGACGAACGGGGAGACCGTGACGAGGGACTGTTTGATTGAAGGAGATTTTAGCGATGAAGAGAACCGGTGCCCGGGCCGGAGGTGGCGTCGCGGGCACCGGTCTCAGCGGTTCTATATATATACGTGACGGTCCGGGTGGGTGATTCCCGTGGGGATTGGGGGGGAACCATTTCCGGGACAACCACGGTGAACCGCGTTTCCTCCCTGTCTGAACGTCCTTGGACGATGAGGTGCAGCCAGCCTGCGCCGGCCATCGAAATCGCGATGGCGAATATGCCTCCCAGACTCACGATAACAACGGCGGTGCGTGACATTCGGCTTCCTTGGTCCTCACTCAGGGCAAAACCATCGCAATGGAGTGGGGCAGGAATATGGCGAAGTTGCGTTGATCCCATGGCGACGTTGATCTGAGGGCAGGGGACTATTAAAGCTGGTCTCCTAACATTGGGGGCTTAATTATGACAATCCGTATCGCCGCGACGGAAGTCAGTCACTGGCATGCATTGGAGGACGCCGCGTATCTGCGTCATCTCCACAAAATGGACGACGTCGAGATCGTCGGAATTCAGGATCACGACCGGGAACTCGCGGCTCAGAAAGGCGCGGCAATCGGTAGTCCTGACGTTTTTTAGCGATTACAAGATCATGTTGGCGGAAACCAAGCCGGATTTTGTCCTCGCCCTCGGCCGCCATAGCGCGATGGCGGAGATCGCCCATTATCTGCTGGATAACGGATTGCCATTCCTGATGGAGAAGCCGTTGGGTATCAATGCGGCGGAAGTTTTGGGAATTTCTGAGAAAGCAGAAGCGCTGAATGGGTTCGCCGCCGTTCCACTTTTCCAACGCTACATGCCCTATGTAGAGAAGGTGCAAGCGATGATCGCCGATGGCAGCTTTGGAACAATCTCACATATTCAGTTTCGCGGCAACCGACCGACCTCCGAACGATATCCCCAATGGGGCTCGGCGTGGATGCTCGATCCGGCGCAGTCCGGTGGGGGGTGTCTCCGGAATCTCGGCACCCACGGCATCGACATGTTTCTCCATCTGACCGGCGAAGCAGCCGAAGTGATCGCTGCTCAGACCAGTAATCGCGGTCTCGGCCAGCTCGTTGAAGACTACGCGGCTGTTCATCTGCGTTCGGAAAGCGGCATTCTGGGTGCCATGGAATTCGGAAACCTCTTTCCTTATAGCGGTCCGGATAGAGCCGTCGGTGGCGATGGCGGTTTCACGATCTGCGGGCGCGATGCAATGTTATCCTTTGGCGCAGGCTCAATCCGGGTCGTCACCGCCGAGGGATTGGAAGTCATTAAGGTCGAGCCGGCCGGGCCACCGTCGGCGCGAATGCTCCGAGAAACTTTGAACTGTTGGCAGGCGGGCGAGGCACCGCCGGTCACGGCCCGGGAATGTTACCGGGCTCAGCGGCTGGTCGATCGAGCCTATGAACTGGCAGGCCCGCTGACGTAGAGACAATGGAGGAGACCGCGATGCCGTTCACGCAAATCGGCGACATCAATATCTACCATGAACGTTCCGGGACCGGGCCAAAGCTGCTCTATATCAGCGGGACAGGCGGCGACCTCAGGCGCCCGGGCAGTATCTTTTCCACGCCGCTCGCCGAACAGTTCGACGTCCTAAGTTATGATCAGCGCGGCCTCGGACAAACCGATAAACCGGACGCCCCCTACAGCATGGCGCAATATGCCGAGGACGCGGCAGGGCTGCTGGACGCCGTCGGCTGGGAGCGTTGCTCCGTTCACGGCACATCTTTCGGTGGGATGGTCGCACAGGAACTGGCGCTGCGTCATCCGGATCGGGTGGAGAAGCTGGTGCTTTGCTGCACCGCAGGTGGCGGTGCCGGCGGTGCATCCTATCCACTGCACGAGCTCGACGGCATGGAGATGGAGGAAAAACTCCGCTTCCGTCTCGGCATCAACGATAAGCGCCTTGATGCGGCGTGGCAGGCGGCGAACCCCGATGAGGTCGAAAAGATGATCGCCGAGCAGATTGCACAGCAGTCCCTCGGCGCGGATGAGCCCGGCCGTGCGGTGGGGGCGCGGCGGCAATTAGAAGCGCGCGCCGGGCACGATACCTGGGACCGGTTGCCGCAACTGTCGATGCCGGTGCTCGTTTGTGGCGGCAAATATGACGGGCAGGCCGAGCCGGCCGTGGTCGAGGCATTGGCCGGACGCATTCCCGGCGCTCAGCTGAAATGGTTCGAGGGTGGGCACGGCTTTCAGGCACAGGACCCGATGGCTTATGTGGCGATCGCCGAGTTCTTGAATTCCTAAACCGCCTCGCCGTCAGGGGGCAACGCCCCATTCTTCGATCCATAAGGTGGTGACGCCTTGATGACCGGTGGGCCGGATTCCGGTCAGCCATTTCGGTAGGATGTAAGGTTCCGCCCGGAAATAGAGCGGTATGACTGGTAACTCGGTTGCGTAGATTTCCTGATAACGCTTCCAGAGAGCGAGCCGTTTGTCGCGATCGAGTTCAAGCTCAATCGCTTCCAGCAGCGTGTCCATTTCGGCGTTGTTGAAACCGGTATAGTTCTGGCCGCCCCAATTGTTTTTCTCGCTGGGAATGTGCTGCGAATGCAGGGTGGAGCGGGGCACGCTTTCCGGTGAGCTGATCCAGGCAAACATGGCACCGCCGGTGAACAGACGTTTTGTCACGGTCTCGCCGAAAAAGACGCGGGCGGGCTGATTGCGGATGCGGATCTCGATGCCCAGTTGCTTCCACTGGCTCTGCAAGACCTGCTCGACCAATTCCCGAGTGCGATTACCCGCCGTCGTCATCAGCTCAAGCGAGAGCTTTTCACCCTTGGCGTTATGGCGGATACCCCGGCGTTTGACGGTCCAGCCGGCGGCATCGAGCAGGGCTGCCGCCTTCTTGGGATCGTAGGAATATTTACGGACCGTCGCGTCATGGATCCAGTCGAGTGGATTGATGTTGGTATGGGCGACTTTCTGGCGCCCGGCAAAAAGCTGTTCGCTGATCTGGTCTCGGTCGGCGCCGCGCACCAGCGCTTCGCGGACCCGGCGATCCTTGAGGATTGGGTTATCGAGGTTGAGGTCGATATGTTCGTAAATCAGCCCCGACTTATAGATCATGTTGTATTTTTTGCCATGGCGCTTCTCGAAGGCGATGGCCTGGTCAACGGTGATTCCTAGTTCCCCCGCCACCATATCGATCGCGCCGGATAGGAGATTCGCCTCAAGCGCCGCCGTATTCTCGATCACCCGGATGACGATCCGTTTGAAATGCGGCTTCTTGCCCCACCAGGTCGCGTTTGGCTCCAGCACGACGTGGGAACCCGGCTTCAAATCGGTCACCCGGTACGGCCCGAAATAGAGGCCTGGGTTGGTGGTGTCGGTATCGAACGTCGTGCGGTTTTTGTAATCCCGGGCGCCGGCCTTGAAGGCGGCCTCGTCCAGATGGGCGGGCACCAGCTCGAAGCCGAAGGAATCGTAGTCGAAGCGCAGCTTGTCGTAATGCAGGGTGAATTTGTTGTCGTTGATGACCGTGATCTTGTAGACGCGGCGGTAGAACTCCAGTCCGCTGACCCCGCTTTGCGGATGTTTCCCGACCTCCCAGGTGAAGACGACATCCTTGGCGGTAACCGGCACGCCGTCCCCCCATTTTGCGTCCGGGCGGATATCGAAGGTTACCGCAATTCCCTGTTTGCCGTCCGGAGTTTTTTCGGGAACAGCCAGTCCGTTTTCTATGCTGGGCAACTTCGTGCACAGCATGCAGATCAGCTTCCAGTCTGCATCGAAGGTCGTGAAGGGCCGACGGGTAGCGCCAAGAATATAAGTCTTGGCAAGCATCGAATCGATGTTTGGGTGGAAGGTGGATGGAAATTGGGTGATCCCGATGACCAGTTGGTCCTTGCCCAGGGTTTGCGCGCCGGTCGTGGACGCCTGTCCAAAAACCGTAATCAGCAGGCCGATGAAGGCGGATAGGAATATTTTTTTCATGGGAGAAACCTAACCGCCTTGGGCCGGCGGAGGCAATGCCACCGTCACAATTTGGCGTGATCAACGACAATCATCTTGCCACCGTCTCGCCGTATTTGTGATAAAGGATGACGGCCGTTACAGCGGTATGGACTAGAATGCCGCCGAAGGCGTTTATTGCTAGAACAGACTTTTATTCGATGATTTTGATGACGTGGGAGATTTTTGATGCATAAGATTTTGACAGCCCTGACATTGGTATTCGGCATGGCTTTAGTTGCTTCGCCCGTTTTCGCCATGGGCAGCGATAATCCGCCGACCCCTACTGCCAAGCAGCAGATGGAAGACGGTAAGAAAGCCATCTATGCCGGTAAGTACGACGATGGGATTGCCTTGATGAAGAAGGTCATCAAAATGGAGCCGCGTAGTGCCGATGCCCACAACTACCTGGGATTTGCCTACCGCAAACAAGGTCGGCTCAAGCTGGCGGCCTCTGCCTACCTTGTTGCTCTAAAGGTCGATCCCGATCATAAAGGCGCCCTTGAATACCAAGGCGAGATGTTCTTGAAAATGAACGATCTCGCCGCCGCGAAAAAGAACCATGCCAAGTTGGTAACCCTGTGTGCGAGCGGCTGCAAAGAGCTCAAAGAACTGACCCGCGCCATTGCCGATTACACGGCGGCAAATCCCCGCCAGGGCAACACGTAATCCGCTCAGAGCCTCCTCATTAAAAGACCGCCACCCTCTTTCGAAGGTGGCGGTCAAAGTAGAACGTTAGGTGATACCGCGGCTTTTATTGTGTGCCTGCGGCTTGAACTGTATTCACCCCCGTTTTGGAG
>JAQCKY010000197.1 GCA_027592155.1 Pseudomonadota bacterium | reverse complement strand
CCTCGCCCAGCTCCGAGTATTGATACTGGAGGAAAATCCGTTCATGCGTCGACTGTTACGGTCGATTCTGCGTGAGCTGGGCGTCAGAAGGGTCTCGGAAGCCGAAAGCCCCGATGATGCTTTTATAATCCTCAAAGAAAACAAAATCGATCTTGTGTTCAGCGATTGGGCACCTGGCCTGGACGCACTCAAGTTTTTACGGGAAGTCAGGTCATCGACACAGCTTCCAAACCTCACGCTGCCTGTGATCATCGTGTCTGCCTTTAGGGAGCGGAGTCATGTCTTGGCAGCCCGTGACTTCGGGATGACCGAATTTCTTGCCAAACCAATCTCCGCAGAAACGGTATATTCGAGAATCTGCTCGGTGATTGAAAACCGGCGGCCGTTCGTCAAAGCCGTCAATTTTTTTGGCCCAGATCGGCGACGGCGGCGTATTGAGTATCAGGGGACGGACCGACGTCTTTCCGCTCCACTGCCTGCCGTCACCAAGAGATAATTTCGCCCCCACGTGTAGGTTGCCCCGCCGCCCTTTTGCGCTTGATTGAATTGACCGAACTGCCAATGCCGTCATCGGACATATTTGATTGACCAATTAGGGCATTGCAGTGATAGACTTCGCGCAAAATACACGGCGCGTAGTGTGGGTGGGGAAAGAAGTATGAGTGTGGGGCAGAACCGCGCCGCATTCGATCAGGGGAAATTGGTCGATGCGGTCGATATCCTTCCGTTGTCGATAATTCCGTTGGAATCCAGGGCATTAAGCCGGGCATCCATGATCAAGAATACCCGTCTTGAGGGTGTTCTGGAGTTATTTGGCGGTCCCGAAACCGGGAGTGGTCAGATTTATGTCACGGATATTCCCAAATCGTTCCCCGACACGTCCGCAACCGATCTCGGGATTTTGAGTAAGCTCTCGAAAATTCCTAGTTACGACGTCTACAGCCTTCGGACCCAGCTCAAGAAACAGGGTATCGCGGTTCAAGACTTGGAACATCTTCAGCTTTCCGATGGCATGCAGAAGGCCCTGGATAGTTATATGAGACGATTTAGCCGCCGCCTCATCCAGGAAATCTATGGCGCCGATAGCGCCATGCGGGATTTCGACGACATCGTATCCTTGGTGCGCAGCCCCAACGTCAAAAGCACGATGGAAAACTTGCGTAGAATGGCCGAGAAGCTCGAAATCTCGTTGGATGAAGTTCCGGTCTTCATGGAAGAATATGGCGATACCTGCCTGTCGGTTTGTTACTTCCGCTACTGCCACGACTTGATTGCACCGCGATTGATGGATTTCCTCGGTGCGGTTGATGAAATTCTCGATACCGCGCAATTTCAACATGACCAAGTCGTGGTCAATAACTGCACACAAACCCGTGCAAAAATCAGCAAGATGTCATCGCTGGTTCACGGACGCCTCCAAATATTCGATCGCCGGGCGGAACTGGTATGGCGGAACATGACGGCGGAGCGGTTTCGGGAATTTAGGTCACTGGTTGAAAATCAGCATGCGGGCATCGGCGAGATGATCTGTATTTTGACCGTCAAACTGAATGCATGGGCCCAGAAATTTCCCACCGAATCCAGTGGCGGCCTCTATAAACGGGCGGAATACATCACCACTGAAATGCAAGCCGCCCTATAAAGGACGAACACATGCCCTCCTCCGGCCCCTCGGCAGAACTGACGCTTGGTCGTGACGATCCCCGCAATCAAGCGCTTCACGACATGAACTTTGAACCGGGTTGGGCCAAGCGCAAACCGGGGCTGTACCCGTCTCCGACCGAAAATTACCAACCCTGTTCGTGGTCCTGGCAATCGGGGAAGGCCGCCTTGGACGAGGCCGGTACCTATGTTGACCATGCGCATGCCGAACGGCGCAATCTTGTCCTCGCCAATCCACTCGTCGGGAATACCTACGGCACCCTCAGAACGCTGGTCATTGCCTACCAAATGATCTTACCGGGTGAAACCGCCCGGTCGCACCGCCATACGCCGAATGCCGGACGGTTCATATTACAAAGCGAAGACGCCTATACGATTGTTGACGGTCAAAAGCTCGAGATGCGGAACAACGACGTCTTGTTGACTCCTAACTGGAGCTGGCATGGCCACATCAGCGAGTCCGATCAACCGTCTTATTGGCTGGATTTTCTGGACGTACCGCTGGTGCAATTGCTGGAGCCCATGTTTTTTGAGCCGAACCGGCAGACAACGGAGGAAATCATCGAGGTTCCGGGAGAATCGAAGTTTATCTTCCGGTGGGACGATATTCAGAGATCGCTGGATGCCGCGACATCCGATCCTGAGGGTGTCCATGGAACAAGAGTAAGGTTGGAATCGGAATCGATGCCGACGATGGGGCTCTTTATGGAAAGACTGGAAACCGGGGCGAAGACCAGGCGGTATCGAACGACCGCGAATCATGCGTTTATCGGCGTTGAAGGAAACGGCGAAATTATCGTGGGCGATAAAACATTCACCTGGCAACGCGGCGATGTCGTCGCCGTCCCGGCATGGCGCCCCTTTGAACACCGAAGCGAAGGTGGCGGCACGTTGTTCGTGGTCAACGATCAACCGGTTATGGAGGCATTCGGCTGGCTCAGGACCGAATTTTAAAGCCCCGAATGACTAGTTCGGCACGAAGCGCGTCCCGGCGGTCCCGCTTACCGATTCCTGCATATGCTCCGGGTCCGTGATGATCCCGAGTTTGCCGCCAGCCTCCAGATATTCGATCATCGCCCTGACTTTCGGCCCCATGCTGCCGGCGTCGAATTGATCCGCCTCATAGAGCGCTTTCGCCTCGGCGAGATCCAGCCTATCGAGCCATCGCTGGTTCGGTGTTTTAAAATCGACCGCGACTTTCTCAACGCCGGTCGAGAGCAACAACAAGTCCGCGCCGATCGCCCGGGCCAGCAGGCTCGATGCAAGGTCCTTATCGACGACGGCTTCGACACCGTCGAGATTTCCATAAACATCTTCCCACACCGGGATTCCGCCCCCGCCGCAAGCAATGACAGTGACACCGGCATTGGCCAGTATTTTGATTTGCTCGAGTTCGATGATCTTTTTGGGCTCAGGTGACGGCACCAACCGGCGCCAGCCGCGGCCGGCGTCGTCCGCCACGGTCCAGCCCATCTCCTCGGCCCTGGCCTCGGCTGTCTTTTGGTCCATCTGTGGGCCAATCGGTTTGGTCGGATGACGGAAGGCTTCATCGTCCTGATCGACAAGGACCTGGGTTACCAAGGTGACCGCCTTACGATCCAGGCCGCGATGTTTGAATTCGTTGTGCAATGCCCGTTGGAACATGTAACCCACGGCGCCCTGAATATCGGCATCCGCATAGTCCATCGGCACCATCGCGACTTCGTCCCGCGCGAGCTCCGACCGCCTCAAAATGAACCCCACCTGAGGCCCACTGCCATGAGTCAGGACAACGTTCCAGCCGTCTTCGATCATGTCGCCGATGTGGTGAACCGTGATTTCGGCGGCTTGCGCTTGGTCGTGGATGCCCTGCTTGTTCGCGTTGAGGATGAGCGAGTTACCGCCAACCCCGATTACCGCAGTTCCCTTCTCAGAAGGCACAAATCAATCCTCTCGAAGTTTTAGCCGCCAACCTCTCCCGCCAACGCCGCCGTGGCCGCGATGAAACAAGCCATCGGCGCACGGGTGATACCGGCGCCGATCTGGCCGACACCGGCTTCTTTATGGGCGATGCCGGTATTGATGATCGGCGCCAAATTATTGTCGACGACCCGGCGAATATCGATGCCGGCCGGTGTGCCGGCAAAATCCAGAGACGGCAGCGTAAAGGCCGTATTCTTACCCAACGTGATATGGGCCATTTCAGCGGTTGCCGCCAAGGCATCGGCGGGGGTTCCCCCGACAAATCGAACGATCGCGGGCGCGGCTGCCATTGCGAAGCCTCCCAGCCCCGCGGTTTCGGTTATCGCGCTATCGCCGAGGTCCGGCGCGGCATCGGCCTGGCTGTAGCCCGGGAAAAACAGTCCGTCGGCGGGTTTTACTTCGGCGGTAAACCACTGATCGCCCAGGCCGCTGACCCGGATACCAAATTCCACACCGTTGCGCGCCATGACGGTGACCATGCTGCTGTTCGGCACATTGTGTGCGGCCTGCAGCATCGCCTTGCAGGCAGCCATGGAGATATTGAGATAAAATAGGTCGTTCGACGCGATGAACTCGGCCGCCTCGGCAATTTTTTCGTTCGGTAATCCGGACCGCAAGGCGCCCGGAAGGATACGTTTCAGGAACAATGCCGACGCCGCGACGTTACGGTTATGCACCTCGTCGCCCATATGCAGGGCCTGCGCCATGAGGGGCTTCAATTCCATCGGTTCGCTCTGTTCGAGGGCGGCAGCCATCACCGGCCCCAGCGTATCCCCCATCCAGCGCAAACGATCGATCACGTCCGGTGAATAAGCACCGTAACGCAGCACCTTCCCCAAACCCTCATTGAGGTTGGAATAGGTTTTCATATCGTTTGCCTTGTCGCGAACCACCCACACCGGCATCGACGGGCTGATCATCCCTGCCATCGGGCCGACTGCGTTATAGTGATGACACGGCGCGTAGTCGATTTCACCGCTGGCGGCGAGCGCTTCGGCGTATGCCGGGTCATCTGCCCAGCCTTCATACAAGATCGCGCCAACCACGGCCCCCTTCACCGGCGCCGCCATTCGCTCCCAGGTAATCGGCGGCCCGGAGTGGAGAATTGTGCGATCCCCCAGACCTTCGATAACGGCGCCGGCAGTCGAAACCCCCTCCAGCACCGGTTGAGAATTGAGATAGCGGGAAAACGCCTCCGCATTGGCGCTCTCGACAACGGGGTTATTCACCAGCCGGGCCAGAGCTTTTCCCAACGCCGCGTCACCCTCCATCGGCGGCCGCCAATCCAAATCCAATGCCTCACCGCCGGTTGAGCGGATTGCATCGCCGAACGCGGAAAGGCCTAGGTTAAGGACCGACGGAACTTGATCGAGAAGCGTACTCATCCCCACACCTTTCCTAAGCCCGATCCGCGACAATCGACGAAGCGAGCCGGACCGCCGCGGCATTGCTGGGCGCCAACAACACGCCGGCGTCTTCGAGCGCCATAATCTGCTGTCCCATATGTTGCGGGTCGGCCTTGGTACCGCACACAAACCCAACCAATGCCAGTTCCCCTCCTTCTTTCTCCGCATGGGCCTTCGCCTCGAGAAGCGCCGGGATCATCTCGCCCGCCGGGTCGGGGTGGGCGCCGTGGCCCAGCACGATGTCGAACAGGAGAACCGCCGTCTCCGGATCCTCTGCTTCTTTGACGATCCGCTCATTGCGGAGGCGGTGATCGATCATCGGATGGGGCCGGCCCCTGGTGAATTCATCGTCGCCGAGATCGATCACGGTGTGGTTTCGGCTTTGCCAGGCGTCTTCCAACGCCAATTCCGGCGATAGCGGTGTGGATGAGTAAACACCGCCGACCGTATCGGCCAGCAGGTGCAGGGCCTCGTAGCTGAACGTGCCGCCGCTATACAGCCCCCGAATATATTTTTGGCCGTCCGCAAATTTTACTCGCCCCGCCGCGTTGGGG
>JAQCKY010000196.1 GCA_027592155.1 Pseudomonadota bacterium | reverse complement strand
CACGTTGGCAATAATAAGTATTACCGTAACATACTGAAAACTAATGGATTTCAGGGGGATGTTGTTGCTAACGGGCGTTAGGGCCATCGATATTCCTTAAGCGTGTCGGCTGCGCAAGCGCTAGTCGTAACACCCAGCGGTCCGGGCTCTTGCGCGTACCAGAGACAATACAGAATCGATATTTGGGGTATCGACCCCCGTCATGTCACCCATATCCGCCACCGCGCCAACGAGGGCATCGATTTCCATCGGGCGACCCCGCTCCAAATCTTGCAACATCGATGTCTTGTGGTCGCCAACCGCCATCCCGCCATCGATGCGCTTGTCGACGTCGATGGCAAATTTTACGCCCAGTGCTTCAGCGACTTCTTGCGCCTCGACCATCATGGCACGGATGAGTTTGCGGAGCGCCGGGTCCGTGCACATGCCCGCCAATGTTGTGCCTGTCAGTGCACTGATCGGATTAAAACTCACATTACCCCAGAGCTTGACCCAAAGCTCATCACGAATTCGGGGCCTAATGGGGGACCGGAGGCCGGCCTTAATGAATTCTTGTGCCAGAGCTTGGGCTCGATCCGATTTTTGTCCGTCCGGCTCGCCAAAGCTAAATCGGTCGCCCTCGATATGTTGGACCACGCCGGGTGCGACCACCTCGGCAGCGGGGTAGACGATGCAGCCGAGAATCCGGTCGGGGTCGATCTTATCCCATTGAGCATCGCCCGGATCGAGCAACGGCAATCGTTTGTCGAGGTATGCACCTTCGAGTTTATAGAAATACCACCAGGGAATACCGTTAACCCCCCAAACGATGGTGGTGTCGGGCCCCAGCAACGGCTGAATATCATCGACAATCGCCGTTACGGAATGCGCTTTTAGGGTCAGAATAACGTAGTCCTGCGGCCCGGCGTCCGATGGCTTGAGGTATGCGGCGGGGTGGGCAACGCGGGTTTCCCCGTCGCGCAAGAGGGTTAGCCCGTTGCTTTGCATCGCCTCAAGATGGGGGCCCCTGGCAATCAAGGTTACATCGCTGCCGGCGAGAGAAAGTTCCGCGCCGAGAAAACCGCCGATCGCGCCGGCACCGTAGATGCAAATTTTCATCTTAACCCGCTACTGCAATCCGAGTTTTTCGGCGAGACCGATGCGCTGCATTTTTCCGGTCGCCCCCTTGGGGATTTCGTCGAGAATGACAATTTTGCGCGGAACCTTGAAATCGGCGAGATGCTTGGCGGCAAATTCGCGCACCTCTTTTTCAGTGGCCTCGATACCCTCCTTGAGAACGATGGCCGCCGCGACATCCTCGCCGAGCTTGTCGTGGGTGACGCCGAAGGTCACCACTTGGGCAACCGCGGGATGATCGAGCAGGACTTCATCCACTTCCCGCGGGGATATTTTTTCACCACCACGGTTTATGATCTCCTTCAATCGGCCGGTGATCCGGATGTAGCCGTCGGCATCCATCACGCCTTGATCTCCGGTCCGGAACCAATCGCCATAAAATGCCTCGGCGTTGGCGTCAGGATTATTTTCATAACCCGCGAAAACATTTGGGCCTTTGATCACGATCTCGCCGGTATCACCACGCTCCATCTCTCCGCCATTGGTATCCATAATGGAGACTTCCGGTCCCGCGGCGATGCCGACACTGCCGGGAAGCCTGGGGGCATCGGGTAAGGGGTTACTGGCCATCTGGTGAGCGGCTTCGGTCATGCCGTATGCTTCGAGCACCGGGCAGCCAAAGACTTCCTCGAGTTCCGCCATGACTTGCGGGGGCAGGGAGGCCGATGAGGACCGTACGAACCGCAGATTTGCGCCGGCGATAATGCCTTCATTGCGTCCCGCCCGTGCCAGGATGGTTTGATGCATCGTCGGAACGGCCGTGTACCAAGTGGGTTTTGCCTCCTCCAGCCAGGAAAAGAAGCTCAAAGCATTGAAACCCGGCGCACAAAATACTGAGCCGCCCGCCTTCATCGACGATAGAACGGCGGCAATCAGTCCATGAATATGAAACAAAGGCATGATGTTGAGGCAACGATCTTCAGGCACGAGACGAAGGCTCTTGCCGATATGCGCCGCCGATGCGGTGACATTGGTTTGGCTCAAGGGGACGATCTTGGGGCGCGAGGTCGTGCCGGAAGTGTGCAAGACCAGCGCAATGTCATCGGGTTCCGCAAACCCTCCCTGGGACACCGCTGCACCCGTTCCCGCATCGTCGACGAATTCAAAATAGCCGGCGGGATCGCTTTCTTTCCAATTGATCTCCAGCACCGGGATATTTTTAGCCGCCGCGACGGCAAGCGCGGGGGAGGTGCTGCCTTGTTCAACAATTAGCGCTTTCGCGTTTAGGTCCGACAGATAGAAGTCAAACTCATCTTCCCGGTAACCTGGATTCAGCGGGGCGGTCGTCGCACCGCTTGCGACCGAAAGGAACGCCGCCGCCATCTCGGGGCCGTTTGGGAGCACGATCGCGACCCGGTCGCCTCGACCAATTCCCCTTTGGTTGAGCCCTTCAACGGTCCGCTCTGCCAAGGCAACAAGGTCGCCGTGGGTCAACATTGATCTGCCGGGGGTGAGAAGGGCCGCATCGGACGGCGTTCCTTCGCGCAAAACCTCGATAACTGTTGTGGTCATATCGTGAACGGACCTTCGTAATTAAGTGTGGGAAAGTGTGGACGGAATATATGGGGGTGATCTTACCACGTGCTTTGGGGCGGGGCGAGACAACGTCACAAGATTATTGGGTGCAAAACTTTGTAGTAATTTTGAGCGGCGAATCGCTTGTTCCGTCCTTTAAAACATTTAATCTGAACGGTGCGTAACCATATTGTATCTTTAGATGTTGAAATTGTTGAAAAATATAGGCGCATGGAACCGTGGCACCAAGGTTTTCGGGGGGGCGCTCGTGGCCCTGGCGTGGGCGACTACGGCCGCCGTTTCAGCACCTAAATCCTATGATTTTGACCGTTTCCTAAATCAATCTCATCCCTTCGCTGCGGCGGCATCCCGCAATCCGGTTGCGCCGGCGCCGTCGACAACTCAAAAACCGGCAATTACGCCGAGCGGCTACAAGTTCGACCGGTTCTTAAACCAGCCCCATCCCTTTGCCGGCAATCAGGTGGATACGGCCCAGCCTGCCAACCGGGATACAGGCCTGCGCGGCCCCGCGATTACCCCCGGTAAGCTCTATAATATGGACCGGGCGCTCAATAAGCCCCATCCCTTCACTGCTGCGGGTCTGCCGGTACAACCAATTCAGCCGATTTCACCGGGCCCCTCAACATCTTTGCCGGTGGCTGACCCGGTGGAGGAGTTATTCGAGGGTAAGAAGGAGGCCGGCGATAACGATCCTCTGGAGTCGATGAATCGGTTCTTTTTTGGCTTTAATGAAGTCCTTAATATTGTTCTGCTGGGCCCGATTGCACGGGGCTATAATGCGGTTTTTCCCAAGGTTATCCGTACCGGTATTGCCAGCTTTATGGACAATCTTAGCTCGCCGGTCGTTTTGGCGAACGATCTTCTGCAGGGTGAATTTCGTCGTGCCGGCGATACGACGGCCCGGCTCGCGATAAATTCCACCGTCGGAATTCTCGGCATTATCGATGTTGCCGAAAAACTCGGATTTGAAAAACACCGCGAAGATTTTGGCCAGACCATGGCGGTCTGGGGGGTCGGTGAGGGCTTCTATTTAGTTCTGCCGATTTTCGGGCCATCGAACCCAAGAGATGCCATAGGTATCTTTGGCGTCGACCCGTTTTTCGACCCGCTGGGGTATTACCTCTCCAATACCAACCGTGACGAATTCGCCTATGCCCGCACGGGCATCAACGGCCTTGTAACATATGCCGGTATTGTTGACGACCTGGACCGGGTGCGCGAGACGTCTGTTGATTTCTACGGCGCGCTTAGAAGCCTCTATCGTCAGCGCCGTGAATCCGAAATTCGAAACAATAAAGTCGACGAACAAAAGATCCCCGATTTTGAGGAAGATATTCGATAGCCGCAGGACGGACGATGATGACCCGCAATCGAACTCGACGCGCATTTATCTATCTTGGGATTTGTATGACCGTCTTGATCATGGCGGCTCCCGGCCAAGCTGAAAAAATTCCGGTGGATCTTGAACTCGTCTTGGCGGTCGATGTCTCGGGCAGCGTTGATGAGGAAGAAGGCGACCTGCAACGAAAAGGGTATGTGAATGCCATCACAAGCCCCGAGGTCATAAAGGCCATTCAATCTGGAATTCTCCGTCGTATCGCCGTGACCTATGTCGAGTGGGCGGGCGAGGGAACGCAATCGACGATTCTCGATTGGACGATCATCAAGGACCGGGCAAGCGCGCAGGATTTTGCCCGACGGCTTTCCGAAGCGCCGATTACCTCAGGCCCCTGGACGTCGATCAGCGACCTTGTCCATTTTGCCTTGCCGCTATTTAATGCCAATGATTATCGCGGTACTCGGCGGGCAATCGACATCTCCGGCGACGGCCCGAATAATTCTGGTGATTTGGTGCTCAACGCCCGCGCAAAAGCCCTGCGGGCCGGTGTGACGATCAACGGGTTGCCGATTGTGAATGATCGTCTCCAGCCGTCCGGGCGGCCTCAGATCCGTGACTTGGACAAATATTATGCTGCTTGTGTGATCGGCGGGCCCGGCGCCTTCTTTGTCGTGGCCAATGATTTTCAGGATTTTGGCCGTGCTGTCCGCCGAAAATTGGTGTTTGAAATCGCCGGGACAATGCCCCCTGACAATCATGCCAACAGGCGTTCGACCCTTGTATCGAACCACGTCCTGTTTGAGCCGGGTTGCGATATTGGGGAACGCAGGCTGCAGCGGCGACGCCAGTTCCGCGACGATCAGTTCTAGCCCACCGTTTCGCGCTTTCATTGGCGCTCGAATCATGATGAAAAGAACAGGTGGCTGCTTAGAATTGGTTTTCCACAAGGCTGGTTGACCGCTTGGTGTTTCAATAGATGTTCAATGCCATCTTAGTCGCGAACCGGGGCGAGATTGCCTGCCGTATCATACGGTCGGCGCGCAGGCTCGGCGTGCGGACCATCGCCGTTTATTCGGAAGCCGACCGGGATGCGCCCCATGTGGACATGGCCAGCGATGCCATTCTGATCGGCCCCCCGCCGGCCCTCGACAGCTATCTCAACATCGACCGAATTTTGGATGCCATCGACGAAACAGGCGCGGATGCTGTCCATCCCGGTTATGGCTTTTTGTCGGAAAATGCTGAGTTCGCGGAGATTTTGGCGGAGGAGGGCGTCGCCTTTATCGGTCCCAACCCTCATGCAATCCGGATCATGGGCGATAAGATCGAGTCGAAAAAGCTGGCTGAAGAAATCGGCGTTTCGACGGTTCCCGGGACGAGCGAGCCGGTTCAGGATTTGGACCAAGTTCGGATTATCGCTGCGGAGATCGGTTATCCGGTGATGGTCAAGGCATCCGCCGGTGGCGGCGGCAAAGGCATGCGTCTTGTCATGGAGGAGTCACAACTCGAAGAAGGGTTGCGGGCCAGCACCGCAGAGGCAGAGGCCAGCTTCGGTGACGATCGTGTATTCGTCGAAAAATACATACAAAACCCCCGCCATATCGAAATTCAGGTCCTGGC
>JAQCKY010000195.1 GCA_027592155.1 Pseudomonadota bacterium | reverse complement strand
TCATAAAGGATTTTGCCGATCGAGACGCCGCCGAGAAATTTTGTTCGGCGGAGCCGTATAACAAGGCAGGCCTCTTTGAGACTGTGCTGATCAACCCTTTCGGTGCGTTTGTCGACAACTAGGCTATCCACCGCACGTAGAATCGTTTTGAAAGAGATCCCGGTCCTTATAACCGGCGGCGGTTCCGTCGGTCTCTCTCTGGCCGCTGAACTTGGCTGGCGGGGAGTCAGATGTCTGGTCGTTGAGCAGCGAGCCGGCCTGAACCCTCATCCTAGAGCCAACGCCGTCGCCAATCGCACCATGGAGTATTATCGCCGCTGGGGGATCGATCGTGCGATTACCGATGCCGGGGTCCTGCCTGATCATCCGGCTGACTATTGTTGGCTGTCGAGCCTTCACGGAACGGAGATTCATCGTGTTTCATTGCCGCCGTTCAAAAAGATCCCCGAGGTAAAAGATCCCGGCGGTTAGGTGAAGGAGGAACACACCTGGTCGCCGTATCTCAAGACAATTACCGGAGCCGAAAATTGAGGGATCGATTGCATGAAGATTTGGGCCGCCAGGAAAAATTGATTTCTTCTTCGGGGACGCTTCTCGGCTATCGCTATGAAGGTTCGCCGATCATCGTGCCGGACGGGACGCCGGAAACGCCGGATGATCCCCGGCACTATGTTCGGACGGCGAGGCCAGGGCATCGGGCGCCTCACATCTGGCTGGAGGAGGGGTGTCGATTCTTGATCAATTCGGGGCGGCCTTCACCCTTTTGGATTTTGGCGGTGCGCCGGGAGAAGGGGATCGTTTGGAAAGTGCCGCGCGCGCGGTTGGTCTCCCGTTTAAAATCGTCGGCATTGATGATCCTGACGCAGCTCTTCTCTATAAGCGAAACTTCGTTCTGGTCCGGCCCGATTTGATGGTGGCTTGGCGAGGAGACCGAATTCCTGACGACCCTCAGGCAGTTCTGGATCGGGTGCGCGGCGCGTAAAACATCGCTTTGCTGGGCGCTTTTTGAGCATGACAAACGCGATCTTCCTATCAAGCGTTGGACTCCTTGCGCCTCGGTCAATATTAAAAGGGCTGCGGGGGGCCGTTCTCCCGTGTCTTGTTAGAGGAAGTTGACCGATGTCTCGCAAAAAGCCAAAGGGGAAGAGCGCCGCGTTCCGCGCCTTTAATGTAAATTATGAGGACGGCACCCAGACCTCGAACCGGCGGGTGTCGAGTGAGCTTTTGGATGAATCCTTCGGCGATGCGGTTCTGGATCTGGCCCGCACGGCCATTGAGGACCAGGACAACGAGATCGCTCAGCGCTCCGGCCAACGTCGCGCCAAGATCAAGTCGATCGTCCCGATCTAAATTACCGCATCGATCAGCTGGGGCCCTTTGCGGCCCATGCAATCCTCAAAAATCCGGTTAAAATCCTCCGCCGTGTCGCAGGTGTGACCTTCGACGCCCATGCCCTCGGCCAGCTTGGCCCATTGCAGGTCGGGGTTCGACAGATCGAATAGATCGGGGACCCGGTTGGGCAAGCCGGAAATTCCGTATTGGCCCAATGATCGCATCAGAATTCCATATTGACGGTTGGAGAACATGACGACGGTCACATCGCATTTTTCCCGTGCGATGCTCCACAGCGCCTGGAGCGTATACATCGCCGAGCCGTCGGCTTGGAGGTTGATGACCTTACGGTCCGGGCAGGCGATGGCCGCGCCGAGGGCAACCGGCAACCCTTGGCCGATCGACCCTCCGGTCAAAAACAAGATGTCGTGGGGAATCGCGCCGCCGGTGATCGGGTAATGTCCGGCGCCGCCGGTCCCGGATTCGTCTGAGATAATGGCCCCTTCCGGCATGAACTTGTTGATCGCCCGCCCGATGGCGTCGGCGGTCAAAGGTCCGGTGACCAGATCATATTCGGTGCGCTTCGTCAGGAGCTTTTCCACGTCCGATTCCGCCGGTGCTCCGACAGCGTCCGATAAGGCGACAAAAACACCGGTCACGTCGTCCTCGGCGCTGGCCAGTTTGGTTACCTCGACGCCTTCGGGCACCAAAACGCTTTCAAACTCCGGATGGGCGAAGGACAAAACCGGCAAGCCGGTTCCGACGATGATGAGGTCGTCGAATTTGGCCAGAACCTCCAGGGTGACTTGCCCCCAACCCGAGAGGCGGGTGAATTCCATCCGCCCGGCGCCCCGCTCCATCTGCCGGTTAAGACCATTGCAGAACATTTTCGCGCCGGTTTTGGCGGCGATCCGGGTGCAAGCTTCCCGTCCTTCGCCAACGAGGGACGGCCCGGTGGTGAGAATGGCGACACGGCGACCGGAGGTCAGGATCGCCGCGGCCTTTTCGATCTCAGCGCTGGAGATTTGGTTCAACGGTTCCGGTGGCAGCGGGCTGCCGACCACACCGCCCGTTTCCCAGGTGGTATTCGCCGGCAGGATCAAGGTCGCGATCTGACCACCTTTGGCCATTGATTTTTGATATGCCTCCGCCATATCGGCGCCGACATCCGACGATGTTTTGGTAACTTTCGTCCAATCTGAAATCGAGGCGGACAGGCCTTCCAGGTCAGAGGTGAGAGACGCACCGAGCGGCAGATGCCAGGTCGCATGCTCGCCGACCAGATTGATTAGCGGTGTCTTGGCCTTTTTGGCGTTGTGCAGATTGGCCCAGCCATTGGCCATGCCCGGACCGAGATGGAGCAAGGTCGCGGCCGGTTTCCCTTTCATCCGGGAATATCCATCGGCGGCGCCGGTCGCGACACCCTCAAAGAGACACAAGACAGAGCGGACACGCTCTTCGGTCTGTAAGGCGGCAACAAGGTGTAGCTCCGAGGTGCCTGGATTGGCAAAACAGGCATCGACCCCGCAGGCCATCATGGTGCCGAGAAGGCTTTGGGCACCGGTCATGTCGCCCCGTGTTTGATTTCCGCCAGACAATTGAACCCCCCTCCCTGAACGATCCCATTTACTATAGGGGCCGAAATGTTATTAGGACAAGCCAGTGTTTGGTCTGATCGTAACAAGGGTTTCTTTGCGGTTCGGAATGGTGTTAGCGTTATACCGTTGTGAATTTAATCGTTGCTTCCGCGCGATGATGCCGGGAGCATTCGCAATCGGGGAGGACAATCATGCACTATAGTATTGTTAAACTCAGCCTGGCCGCCGCGGCCATGACCGCGGCACTGACAATGGCAAGTACGCCTGCGCAGGCTCAGATGGAGAAGGCGACAATCGCCATCCCGGTCAATTCGATCTCATTTCTGCCGGTCTATATTGCTGCTGATCTCGGGCTTTGGAAAAATGCCGGAATCGACGTCAAGGTCACGCTAGTGCGGGGCATTGGGGCTACCAATGCGGTGGTCGCAAAAAGCGTTGAATTTTCAAACGGGTCCGGCGCGACCGTTATTCGGGGCAATCTTCGGGGCCGCGGTCTTGTTGCCTTGATGAACACGGTCACCCGGCCGGCATTTGTTTTGGTGCTAAGTAAAAAAGCCGTGGCGAAAATCGGTGTTTCACCGGACGCTCCCCTGGCCGAGCGGGCGAGGGCGCTGAAGGGCCTCAAGATCGCGCTTTCCGGTCTCAACAATGTCAGCCATACATTTTTGAATTATGCGCTGTCGAAGGGCGGTCTCAAGCAGTCCGATATTCAGATCGTCAAAACCGCACCGCCGTCGATGTATGCTGCGCTGAAAAAAGGCGATGTCGATGGCTTTGAGACCGCCGTGCCATGGCCGTTTATTCCGATCGCCAACGGCGACGCGGTGACCTGGATCAGCGGTTTGCGTAACGACATGCCGGAATTGAGCGATATGCCGAACACCGTTCTGATTGCGCGGCAAGGCTATTGCGAATCTCAGCCCTCGATCTGCCGTAAGGTCATTATTGGCTATCAAGGTGCGCTTAACATTATTCATAACGATCCCGCCGCGGCAAAAAAGGTCCTGCAGGCACGGTTCAGCAAGATGGACCCGGCGTTGCTGGAAAAAACCTTCAACGAGATGGTCAGGGTGGCGATGTCCAAGACCGGCGGAAAGTTCCCCAGTGGCGGTTTGGCTAGCGTGCAGGACTTCATGCTGACCGCTGGGCATATGAAACCGTCGCAAAAGCTGTCCAGTTTCGAGTGCGATCTCAACCGGTCAGCGCAACACACTCATTAAATCTGTCTGCCGGCGTTTCAAACGCCAACGTTTTGCGAGGCCGTTCGTTGAGTTGCCGCGCCACCTTGTCGAGATGTGCCTGCGAGTATACCGACAAGTCGGTGCCCTTGGGGAAGTACTGTCGGAGGAGACCATTTGTGTTTTCATTGGATCCTCGTTGCCAAGGGCTCTGCGGATCGCAGAAGTAAACATCGATGTCGGTCGCCAGCGTAAACTGTCGATGAGCAGCGAGTTCCTTGCCACGGTCCCAGGTCAGGGACTTGTATAGCTCCGTCGGTAGCTTCTTCGCCTGCTTGATGAGCGCGGAAACAACCGTATTGGTTTCCTTGTTGGCCACTTTCACCAACATCACGTACCGCGTATGACGCTCGACCAGGGTCGCGATGTGGCTGTTCTTCGATCCTGTGATGAGGTCACCTTCCCAATGACCCGGCACCGCCCGATCTTCAACCGAAGCCGGACGCTCGCTAATCGAGATCATGTCCTTGATCTGGCCATGGTCATTGCCCTTCTGGGTTGCCTGTTTCGACCGGCGTATCGTGCGCTTCGATCGAAGGTGACCAAGCAGCTCTTTCTTAAGCACACCGCGGGCTTGAACGAATAGGCTTCGATAAATCGTCTCGTGTGACACCTGATAAGTCTCTTCTCTCGGATGCACCTTCTTCAGCCAACCCGCTATCTGCTCGGGAGACCAGTTCAACCTGAGCTTCCGCGCTACTGCCCGTCGCAACCACGGCGACATCGCCAACTTACATCGCTTCGGGCGAAGGGCGCGGACCCAGGCCTGTTCGTCGGCTACCGCCGCTCGGTATCGATCATAGCCGCCATTACGACAAACTTCACGGCTCACTGTCGAGGGTGACCGTCCCAGCAACCTCGCCATAGACCGGATCGATCGCCGCGCCACAATCCCTCTGGATATTACTTCACGCTCGGACAACGTCAGAGACAATCTTGAACGTTTACGGTCTGGAGGGCGAATGCCACCTGTCCGTGATAACAGCGGGTAGATCGACGATGAATCCCGTTCAAACCCACGCCCGATCGAGCTCATCGACTCACCAGCTTGCCAGCGGTCCCATATCTCGTTCTTCTGCGCGGTCGTAAAATATATCCGACGTCGTTGCTTCATTTGAACACTCCATCTTTCCTATAAAGATTAAGTGTTGCGTCGACCGGTTGAGACCACCGGCGATAGCGGCCGCTAATGGAATTTTCGGGGTTCCAATTATTCTTACGCCCGACCAAGTTACCCAGTCATTTGGTAGCGCCGTAAGGCCCTTATTACTTCCGCAGTTGGCTAAGAGCAGAAGCTAGCCAATGGTTAAATTAGAGTCCGCTCTTGCTCCCGAAGCGGACCCTAGCGGGCATTGGCGCTAATTACACAATTGTGTATGTAATTTAGAAGGCAAACATGCGGAAAAGTCTGAAATTTTCATATTATATATCCCAGGCGGCATTA
>JAQCKY010000194.1 GCA_027592155.1 Pseudomonadota bacterium | reverse complement strand
TGCCCTATCCCGTCGATTACACAACCCGTGGAAATGAGGGCGCAGGGTTTGGTTTTAGCCTGACCGGTGGACTCAGTTCTGCAAATGGCGGTATTCATGAATGGGTAGGACTTTTATTTTACAAATTGACGGATAGGACAGACGCAATTTTTCCGGCGCCCCTTAAAGGTGCCGAATAGGCGATTCTGTCTTCTGGGCGTTTAATTTAGGAGATGTAGGGTGAGGAAAATACTTCGCGGCGGAGCGGCAATCATTGTCGCGGGCACGCTTGCGTCATTAAACGGTACCGGTGCAGCCGCGCAGAACGGAGAGTTTTCCGACTGGCTGGTAAAGTTGCGTGCCGAGGCGAAACAAAAGGGTATCGGTGAGGCAACGCTCAATACGGCTCTAAACGGCCTGACCCCAATCAACCGGGTCATTGAACTGGACCGTCATCAGCCGGAATTCAAGCTCACCTTCCAGCAATATATGAACCGGGTTGTTCCGAACTCCCGGGTCATCAAGGGGCGCAAAAAACTGGCTGAGAACAAAGAGCTTCTGACGGCCATCGGCAAACAGTACGGGGTTCAGCCTCGTTTTATCGTTGCTTTCTGGGGCGTTGAAACGGATTTCGGCCGGGTCGATGGCGGATTTTCCGTGGTTCGCGCCCTAGCGACATTGGCCCATGACGGCAGACGCTCAAAATTCTTTCGTGGTGAATTAATCCGGTCGCTGCGGATCATTGATCAGGGTCATATCACGGCGGCCAACATGAAGGGGTCGTGGGCCGGCGCGATGGGGCAGTTCCAGTTCATGCCCTCCACGTTCGAATCCTTTGCCATCGATCAGGATGGAGACGGCAAGCGGGATATCTGGCGCAACAAAGTCGATGCCTTCGCCTCCGCCGCAAATTTCCTGTCAAAGTCTGGATGGAATCCGGATCAGACCTGGGGACGGCAGGTAAAATTGCCTGAGGGTTTCGACAAATCTCTAATCGGTCTTAAAACCAAGAAATCATTGTCGGAATGGCAAGCCCTTGGAATTCGCCGGGCGGACGGCAGTCCCTTGCCGACCCGTAATCTTTCGGCATCCGTCGTCACCGCCACTAAAGACTCGGGCCCCGCGTTTCTCGCCTATAACAATTACCGCGTCACGCTCCGCTGGAACCGGTCGACGTTTTTTGCCGTGGCGATCGGGACCCTTGCCGAAAAAATTGGTGGCCGATAAGTTGGGTGTGGGGAGTGTCGGAGAAAATATTGCGCACTAGGATATAATATGAGCGATTTTATCACCTCCCGTCTTCGCGCCACGACCATTCTTGTTTTGGGAATGTTTGTGCTTGCGGCCTGCGCGGAGACACAGCTGGCGCTTCATACCGCCAAGCGAATGACCCGCTCGACCGATGGCGTCGAAAAAGCGCCCGGAGCCTATAAGGTTGGAAAGCCCTATCAAATCAACGGCGTATGGTATTACCCGGGCGTTGATTACGGTTATGCCGAGACCGGTGTTGCCTCGTGGTATGGCCCCCAATTTCACGGCAAGAAAACAGCCAACGGTGAAGTGTTTGACATGAACGATATCACTGCCGCGCACCGCACGCTGCCTCTTCCCAGCATGGTGCAGGTGACCAACCTGGAAAACGGCCGGTCGCTGAAGGTTCGCGTCAACGATCGTGGGCCGTTCGCCCATGGCCGAATAATCGATATGTCACGGCGCAGCGCTCAACTTTTGGGATTCTCGCGACAAGGGACTGCGAAGGTCAGGGTTCAAGTCCTGGCAGACGAAAGCCGCCGGCTCGCCCAAGGCCTCACACCCACCCAGGTTGCCTCTAATCAATTCCCCGTTCAGGTCGGAACGACGGTCGCGAAGCCGTCGGTCAATGCGAGTTCATTACCGCCGCCGCCGGGCGGTTCGGTGGCGAATGGCTCCGGTTCAACCGCGCCGGCGCGGGTTGCCGCCGTGAGCCGTGAGCGCATTACCCTCAAACCTCCTGAGACGAACGGTGTCGTTACAACTGTGCCCGTCACGCCGACGCAGATTTATGTTCAAGCCGGGGCCTTTTCTCAGCATCGGAATGCTTATCAAGTTGCGGTGCGGCTCAATCGAATAAAGAACATCAAGATCACGTCGTCTATCGTAAATGGGAAGGAGTTCTTCCGGGTTCGAGCCGGACCGTTCGTAGAACTGGAAGACGCCGACCTCGCCCTTGATCAAGTGATCGGCTCGGGCTATCCAAATGCGCGGTTGGTCGTGGAGTAGTTAATGTCTCCGTTCAGGCCGTTATTCTGATCTGTTTTGAATATATGAGCGCCCAAAATCCCCTGAATTATGGTAACGGATAAACAGAATGCCAATCCGTCATTTCCCCAGAATACTCGTTTCCGGTTTCATCCTTTGTGCTATCTCCGGCCTGATGGCGTTCGCCGCTATGGCCGCGCGCGCCGCGGACACGATTGAAACTGTCGCGCGTCAGGCGATCCTGATCGATATGAATACCGGCACGGTATTGTTTGAGAAAAATGCCGACGCAACGATGCCGCCATCGTCGATGAGCAAAATCATGACGGTCTATATGGTCTTTGAGCGCCTTAAGGACGGCCGTTTGTCGCTCGACGACACCTTTCCCGTAAGCGAAAAGGCTTGGCGCAAACAGGGCTCAAAGATGTGGGTCGGGGTTAACACCCGGGTCAGAGTTGAAGACTTGCTGCGCGGCATCATCGTACAATCGGGAAATGACGCCACAATCGTCGTCGCTGAAGGCATCGCCGGTAGCGAAGATTCATTCGCCTCGCTGCTCAACGAAAAAGCGGCGGCGCTGGGCATGAAAAATTCTACATTCCGGAATGCCAGCGGTTGGCCGCATCCGGAACATGTTACGACCGCCCGCGATCTCGCCGTTCTGTCGCAGGCAACGATTCGTAATTTTCCCGAATATTATCATTATTATTCAGAGAAGACGTTTACCTATAACGGGATCAAGCAGGGTAATCGAAATCCCACTATTTACCTCAACATCGGCTCCGACGGTCTCAAAACCGGGCATACCGAGGCTGCCGGGTTTGGTCTTACCGCCAGCGCCGTTAGGGATGGACGCCGGTTGATGCTGGTGATCAACGGCCTGCCCAGTTCAAAGGCGCGCCGGGTTGAATCCGAACGCCTGTTGAATTGGGGCTTCCGGGAATTCGACAATTACGCGCTCTTCAAGGCGGGCGAGGTTGTCGTTGAAGCAAACGCCTGGATGGGGGAAGACGGAACGGTGCCGTTGATCATTGAGGATGACTTACATCTTACGATCAAACGCAAAGCGCGCGACGGACTGAAGGTTACGGCCGTTTATGACGGCCCGGTCGCGGCACCGATCAAAAAGGGCGACAAGCTTGGCACCCTAAAGGTCGCTGTCCCGGATAGCGAAGTTCGGGAGATTCCGCTGCTTGCAGGCAAGGACATCGGCCAACTCGGCACTTTTTCCCGCCTTGGCGCCGCGCTCAAGTTTGTCCTCTGGGGTGAGTCCAATTGAGTCTCGCCGTGCCCAAATAAACCCGTTACTCTGGGTCCGTGCAGCGCGGTAAATTCATCAGTTTCGAAGGCGGCGAGGGGAGTGGCAAGTCCACTCAAATCGCAATGCTGCGCGACTCCCTGATCGAGAAGGGGCACAGCGTCACGGCGACCCGTGAACCCGGCGGCTCCCCCGGTGCCGAAGAAATCCGGAACCTTCTCGTGACCGGTGCGCCCGATCGTTGGGATCCGATGACGGAAGCCTTGCTTCATTTCGCCGCTCGGCGAGACCACCTCGTCAATACCGTTCGCCCGGCGCTCGAACGTGGAGATTGGGTTCTCTGCGACCGCTTTGTTGATTCTACAGTTGCTTACCAGGCCTATGGTCATGGATTGGAGCGTTCGATTGTCGATCGTCTGAGGTGCGATGTTATTGGTGACTTGATGCCTGACTTGACGCTCATCATCGATATCCCGCCGGACATTGGACTCAAACGGGCGGCGGCACGCGTCGCCGGCCAAGCAACCGAGGGTGCGGGCAATGAAGACCGCTATGAGCGGATGAATATGGCATTCCATGAACGGTTGAGGGCTGGTTTTTTGGAGATTGCAGAAAACGAGCCGGAACGTTGCGCGGTCATTGACGGCGCTGGCGAGCCCGCCGCCGTCCACGCACAAATTGCCGTCACGACCGTCGCACGTTTTGGGATTGCCCTGTGATGGAACTCGAACTCCCGACACCGCGCCAAAACACAGAACTCCTCGGCCAGGAAGCGGCGGAGTCGGAGTTTCTCGACTGCTACCGGGCCGGTCGTTTACCCCATGCCTGGATCCTCGGCGGGCCATACGGGATCGGCAAAGCGACACTCGCTTTCCGGATTGCCCGCTTCATGTTTACCCATGGCGGCGCCGTCGGCGGTGAAGCTGGGCTCTTCGGGGATGCGTTACCTATCGAGGTGGCCGATACGCTCGCTGTTGATGAGTCTGATCCGGTTTTTCGCCGCGTTGCCGCCGCAGGACATTCTGACCTCTTAACCGTCGAGCGCGGTTATGATGAGACCCGCAAACGTCACCGGGCCGAAATCACGGTGGATGAAGCGCGGGGTGTTGCGAAATTTCTCTCGACGACGTCGGGGGAAGGGGGCTGGCGGGTTGTCATCGTCGACGGTGCAGAGACGATGAACAAGAACGCCGCCAATGCGATCCTCAAAATCTTAGAAGAGCCGCCACGCCAAACCCTGATGTTGCTGGTCAGTCATAATCCGGGCCGGATATTACCGACCATCCGTTCGCGCTGCCGCATGCTGCGGATGCCTCTGCTGTCCGACCAAAACATCGCCACGCTGCTCAGCCGCTATGTCCCCGACCTGGCGCCGGAGGATCATGAAGGGGTGATCCGCATCGCCGAGGGTAGCGTCGGCCGGGCGTTGAGCTTCGTCGAAGGTTCGGGAGTTGAAGTTTACCGCGATATGATGCGGTTGCTGGCCGGCCTTCCGGCGATGGACGCCGGCGCGCTGCACGACCTGTCGAGCAAGATCGGCCGGGACAACACGGGTGAGCTGTTCCGTACCGCACGCGATATGCTGAGTTGGTGGCTGGCGCGATCGTTGCGCGCCGCGACCACCGATCCGGGGAGCTTGCCGGGTGCCGCGGGCGGCCTTGATCGCTGGTTCGAGGTGTGGGAAAAGATACACAACTTGTTCCAGCGGGCCGAGAGCGCCAACCTGGACCACAAGCAATTGATTTTAAATGCGTTCTTGTTGATAGAGGGCGCGGCCAGGGCTTGAGCGCGGCAGCGATGCGCGGGACGGGGGCCGCGAAGAAAAAGCGTGACCGATAAACCCGCATATTACATCACCACGGCGATCTCCTACGTCAACGGCCCCCCGCATTTGGGCCATGCTTACGAGGCGATATCGACCGACGTCATGGCGCGCTTCAAACGCCTCGACGGATATGACGTGAAATTCCTCACCGGCACCGATGAACACGGACAGAAGGTGGAGAAAACCGCCATTGCTGCCGGGAAAGAGCCGCAGGAATTCTGCGATGAAATCGCCGGGCTGTTCCAACGCATGACCGAGACGCTGAACATCTCCAACGATGACTTTATCCGCACGACCGAGGAACGCCACGTCCGG
>JAQCKY010000193.1 GCA_027592155.1 Pseudomonadota bacterium | reverse complement strand
GGAATCGAACACCCCGTCAGAAGAAAGAGCATGACACTTATGGCGACTGGTGGTTTCACGATTGAGGCCCCTCCGGCCATCCAACCCATTACCGATCATTATTTGGTGCCGTCGGGCGGCCTATCATCGGCTTAACGATTCGAACGCTGCTCCCTCGCCGCGACAATAATATCCTCGGCGCGCAGCCATTCGGGGGAGCCTCGGGAGAGGGTCCTTTTGGCACGCTCGGCGAGACCTGACGCATTTGTCAGTTGGTTGCGCAGCAATGCTTCCTCGGCCAACGCCCAGGAACTCAGACCCATTTGGTTATTCCGCCCATAGGCGATGCCGAGTTGTCGCCAGGCAAATGCATGTCCCCGCTCGACTGCCAAAGCGGCGCGCAAGTTCTCAATCGCGGCGGCGGCGAGCGCGGGGTCCGTGGCGCCCGGTTCGGTTAGAGCGAGTTGCACCTGAGCTAAAAGGACGCGGATCAAAGGCGCATTCGGCAACAATTCGGAGGCCCGTTTCAAAGGGTTCAGGGCATCTTGAATGCGACCGCTTTCAAACAGCATTTGACCCTTAAGTTCCTGAAAATAGGGGTCGTTTGGCGACGCCTCGATCAGCTGATCCATTTGCTGGACCGCACTATCAATATCAGGTCGGCGAAAGGTTGCAATGGCACGAGCGTAGCGGGCGGTAACCGAAGTATCCGTTAGCGGATATTTGCGGAGCGTCCTTGACGGCGTAAAAAGATAGGCTTCCAGTTTGGCTCGGGAACGCTCAAACTCTTGGGTCATCTCCGGCGTAACATCGCGGCCAAAATTTTGCGCCTGACGTACCTGGTTCTCCAGGAAATCGATCCGATCTTGCGACAGCGGATGGGTCTGCGCATAGGCATCACGGCGTTCGGGGGAGACGAGGTCCTGCGCCCCTAAGATGTTCAAAAATTCAGTGAGGCCTTTCGCGGAGTAACCGGCACCATCCATGTAACGTACTGCGGACTGGTCGGCGGCCGCTTCCTGGGTGCGGCTAAATCCGAGAAGGCCTCGACCCGCAATCTGTGCCGCTCCTTGACCGATGGCTGCTCCGACGTCCCCCCTGCCGCCGATCGCGGCGGCGCCGCCAAGTAGAGCGCCGATGATTGCTTGGGTCTGCGCGTTCCGTTGGGCATCTTTCGATTTTATCAGGTGGCCGCCGGAAATATGACCGGTTTCATGGGCGATGACGCCCACAAGTTGTCCAACATTCTCAACCCGCATGAGGAGGCCGGTGAAGAGGTATATATTTTGACCGCCCGAGACGAATGCGTTTAACGCTGGATTATTGACGATATACAGATTGACCGAGCTTGGATTCAAGCCGGCTTGCTGGAAAATTGGCGTTGAGAGTTTGCGGATGGTAATTTCGATCTCCGTATCGCGGATGAACGAAAATTTGGTTTGCGCATGGGCCGACTGGGTCCACCCTATCGATAGAGTAGCCAGGACGATAAGAAAGGTAAGGATACGTTGTTTCACAACCATTTCACCGATGCTTTGGGTAAGTTAGATATATGGTAGCACGTCGTCAAATTGCCATCCTCGGAACGGCACTCATTCTTGCCGCCTGTGGATCGGATTCCGGAGATCGTGCGGTTGAGGGGGCTGTAAAGGGCTTTATTGGGGGCGTTGCCACTGACGAGCCGCGCGCGGCCCTTGAAGGCCGGCGCATCCTATCCTCGGGTGGTTCCGCCGCAGATGCGGCGACGGCGATGTATTTCACGTTGGCGGTGACATTACCCTCCGCCGCCAGTCTTGGGGGGGGCGGGGTCTGTTTGGTATTTCAGCCAGAGACCAAATCGAAAAAGACAGAAAAAAGCCAGGTCGAACTTCTCGAATTCTACGCAGGAACGCCCTCGGCAATTCCGGAGACGGCGACCCGTCCCAGCGCGACACCGGGTAATCCGATCGGTTTTTTCGCATTGCATTCCCGCTATGGCGACCTCCCATGGGGGACCGTCATTGCCAACGCGGAGAAGCTTGCGCGGTTTGGGACTCAGACGTCTCGGGCACTGGTGAGGGATATGGCGCCGGTCGGCCCGGCATTGCTGCAAGACCAGGAAAGCCGGCGGGTGTTCGGAGGGACGGATGGTCGGCCGTTGACCGAGGGCGAATTTGTCCGCCAGCCCGACCTCGCGGCGATTTTATCGACGATCCGGACCCGGGGGCCGGGAGAATTTTACCGCGGTAATCTGGCACGGACATTGGTGAGCGCCGCCTTGGCCGCGGGTGGATCCCTTTCGCTTGAAGATCTCAGGCGCTATCGCCCGGCCTGGAAAGAGCCGGTAAAAACAGAACTGAAGGGCATCTTTGCCTCAAATACGATCTATTACGCATCGGCACCGGCGGCGGCCGGCATTGTCACGGCGCAAATGGTCGAAATGGTTCGGCGCAAAGGTGGCTTTAAAGGTGCTGACAACGTTGAACGCGCCCACCTGTTAGCCGAAACCGGCATGATTGCCTTTTCCCAACGGGCGGGTTGGATGGCGCCTGATTTTACATCCAGGGTCGCGACCAATGATCTGGTATCCAGCGAGCGGATAAGCGCTCTCGCGGATCTCATCGATGAGCGCCGCCACCTTTTGCCCGGCAATCTGAAGCCACCGCCGGTGCAGCTTCCGGAAAATCCTTCGGCCACGAGTTTCGTCGCCATCGACCGGCGTGGCCAAGCGGTTGCCTGTGCACTTACCATGAACGGATTGTTTGGCACCGGTCGAATTGCGCGGGGAACTGGAATCGTGCTGGCTGCAGCACCAGGCGGTCGCGGTCCGGTTTCCTTGGCGCCGATGATGGCGATCAATGAGAGTACTTCGCAGTTTCTGTTCGCCGGGGCGGCAAACGGCGGGGCCGCAGCTCCAACGGCGCTTGCGGCGGTTGCCGCCAGAACAATCCTCGCGGAAGAAAATCTGGAGGCTGCGATGAAGGCGCCGCGCGTTCATCATGGCGGTGCGCCCGACATCACATTTTATGAGCCTGGTACGTCGCGTGCGGTTCTGGACGGGCTCAAGGCCCGAGGGCACCGGATCGGCGCGACACCGTTTTTGGGCCGGGTCAATGCGGCTTCCTGCCCGGCGGGATTGCCGCGCAATTCGGCGAGTTGTTCGGTGGTCACCGATCCGCGTGGCCATGGTCTTGCGTTGAGCGCGAACGAATAGCTGTGGCACTAAAGATCGCCACGCGCGGGCTTGTCCCGCCTTTTATCGTCATGGACGTCATGCGCGCGGCTAACGAGCAGGAGCGTGCCGGCGGTGACGTTTTGCATCTGGAGGTCGGGCAGCCTTCAACTCCGGCGCCCCAGGCTGTTCTGGCTGCGGCTAAACGAGCCCTGGATGAGAACCTGTTGGGTTATACAGACGCTCTTGGGGTTCCGGCGTTACGAGAACGGATTGCCGATCACTATCAGAGCTTCTACGGCGTCACCGTGCCGCCGGAAAGGATCGTCGTCACAACCGGCTCCTCGGGCGCCTTTTTACTCGCCTTTCTGAGTGCTTTCGACCACGGAGACCGGGTCGGTTTGGCCAATCCGGGATACCCGGCTTACAAAAATATCCTTAGAGCCCTCGGCGTTGATGCGGTGGGTATTCCCGTTGAGGCCTCCACGCGCTTCCAGCCGGATGTGAGCCATCTGGGTTCATTTACAGGCGGCGACGCGTTAGACGGTTTGATTGTCGCCAGCCCCTCCAATCCGACCGGCAGCATGATCCCAGAATCCGCTTTCGAGAGGTTGGTGATTGCCTGTGCCGGTGCCGGCATCCGATTTGTGTCGGACGAGATTTATCACGGGATCTGCTATGGTATGCGGCCTCGAACGGCACTTGAATTCGATGACAACGTCATCGTGATCAACAGTTTCTCGAAATATTTTTCGATGACCGGTTGGCGTCTCGGCTGGATGATCGTTCCCGAAGACCTGCTTCGCTCCATCGAGTGTCTTGCACAGAATTTGTTTATCTCGCCGCCAACCCTCTCACAGGTTGCGGCGACTGAAGTTTTTGATTGTTTTGAAGAACTCGACGCAAACGTCGCTCGTTACAGCGAAAATCGTGCGATCCTATTGGATGCTCTGCCGAAAGCCGGATTTGATCGGCTCGCACCGGCAGATGGCGCATTTTACATTTATGCCGACGTTGCTCACCTGACCAATGATAGTGAAAGCTTTTGCCGGCAGATGCTCAAAGATACCGGCGTTGCGGCGACCCCGGGGATCGATTTTGATCCCCAGGGTGGGCATAAATTTTTGAGATTTTCATTTGCCGGCGCAACCGCCGATATGGCGGAAGCGGCCCGACGGCTCGCGGTCTGGATGAAGACATAAGTAAACGGCCTAAACGCAGCATAAGCCCCTATTTTTGAGTGGCGCTTGTGTCAGGGACGCGTTTTATTGAGAACGCCGCCACCATCCACGCCGCGGTGCCTCTTCCTCAGTGGCCGGCGGTGGCGTTGTGCCAGAAACTGTCACGCCCTCTACGGCGGTTTCCGTCGGCGCGGCTTCTTTCGTCGTACCGCCATTTGCGGGCGCTACATCCGCCACTTCGGTCGATCCGCTGGATACGGTGTCCGCAGAGGTCTCGGCTCCATTGCGTGGCGCTCGGCGGCGTCTTGGCCGTTTGGGCTTCTCTTCTGTAGCCGCCGGCGTCGTGGCATCTGCGACCGCTTCGGCATCGGTGTTTACATCCGCAGAGGGTTCTGGGCTCGCTCCCGCGTTCGGTTGCTCGCTTGCCTGCGGAGAGTCCTCCCCAACGGCATCGTCGGTGTTCCCATCAGCCGCGACCGCATCTTCAGGTTTTCTGGAGCGTCGGCGGCCTCCACGACGACCGCGCCGACGGCTTGGTTTTTTCTCCGTGCCATCCTCGTCCGACGTTGCAGATACGGCATCATCAGCCGGGGTGTCACCCGATTGCGCATCGGTTGCAGCCTCAGCGCCATTCGCTTGCACTGCCGTCTCTTCCGTGGTGCTTGTTTCGGCATCGTCACCGCGGTTTTTGCGCCGGGGCCGACGGCGGCGTTTGCGCTTTCCATCCTCACCATTTGATTCTGCGGACTGCTCGTCGTTGTCATGGCCCCGTTGTTCACGCGGCTCTCTCGGTTCGCGTGGCTGTTTCGCTTCACGCTGCTCTGATTTTCCACCGTCTCCGCCCGAACGGCCGAACTTAAAGTCCGGCGGGATGAGTGAAATGTCTTCCTCCATTACGACCCGGAGCTGAAACTTCGCTTCAATGTCCGACAACGTCTGGCGCTTATGGTTCAAGATATAAAGCGCTACCTCACCAGGAAGATTTACTTCCATATCGCGCCCCGGGTTTTTGGCGGCCTCTTCCTCGATACCCCGTAGAACGTGCAGCGCCGATGATTCAGTCGAGCGTCTGATGCCGGTGCCGCCACAATGGGAGCAGGGATCCGTCACGGTTTCGGTAAGGCTTGGACGAAGGCGTTGACGGGACAGTTCCATCAATCCAAACGGGCTGATCCTGCCGATCTGAATTCGGGCACGATCGTTCCGCATCGCTTCTTTTAGCTTACGTTCCACGGACGACTGATTGCGGTGATATTCCATATCGATGAAATCGATCACGATCAGCCCCGCGAGATCGCGAAGCCGAAGCTGCCGGGA
>JAQCKY010000192.1 GCA_027592155.1 Pseudomonadota bacterium | reverse complement strand
TGTTTAAGTTCGGGGTGAAGCGGTATCCAAAGATCCTTACCTGTCTTTTCTTGGATAACCCGTATTTTGTCATCCACTATGTCACTCCACGACATGTTTAAGACGTCACCAATTCTTTGACCCGTATAAAGGCAAAACATCGTGACCCACGCTATCTCAGGTTCGGTTTTTTCAAGGAATCTCTCAATAAGATCTTCCGGCCAGGGATGATAGGTTCCAATTTTTAAGTTTTTAATGGAAGTACCCGTGAAGTCGGCAGGATTATGAGTAACTAATCCACGAGGCATTCCCCATCCGTAGATAATTCTAATTTGACGCGCCAACGAGTTAGCCTTTGCCGGAGTATTGGCAAATTTGTCTCGCAGTGCCACGACATGGGGCATTTCAATGTCGTTAGGCGCTCGTCACCGATGCCTGGTGCCGATCTCCGGCAAAATAGTGCCAAGAAATGCAATATCGGGCTCACAAACCCGCACCGGCGATCAAAAACCAAAAACAGGAAAAGCCGCGCCAAAAAGCCCGTCAATTTCGCAACCGCGTCTTAAGAAAAATCTACACAGCGTTTTCACACAGCCTGGACCCGTCTCGGACATCGAATAGAAAGTCACGCCGAAATCTGACGTTCGGAACGGCAAAGTTTAGTGATTTTCGTATAAACTGCCGATGTGCTGTTCGTACCCGGCGCTTAACTCTGCTTCGTCACCTTTGGTTCGCTCGGCATGCACCTGCGCTGGCGATGGCACAGCTCTTTTGTCGAGCTTTGCATCTTCCTCCCATGCGCGTGATCGAAGCAAAGAGCGAGCACAGGAATAGAATACTTCTTCGATATTTATGATGATTCCGGTTTTCGGTACTTTCCCTTTGACTGCCATGGCATCGAGAATATTTGGGTCGTCCGTTATTTCTGCTTTGCCATTCACACGCAGCACCTCACCGATGCCCGGTATCAGGAACAGCAATCCGACGGCAGGATTTCGAAGGATGTTTTGCAACGAATCCAATCGATTGTTACCGGCACGGTCCGGCACAACCAACGTCTTATCGTCAACAATGTGCACGAAGCCAGGATGATCGCCCTTATTGCCCCGTTTTTGCGCCTCTGCCGTGACACTCATCATTGAAAATGCGAAGGCAAAACAAGTGGCGATCAAAGCAATCTTTGAAAACTTCATTTATTTGATCCTTTATCCTGAGATTTGGAACGGGATGGGGAAATTACCGGGGTCATGAAGCTTCGTAATAGGACCCTCCCCTCCGTCGATTTAGATTTGGTTATAGAATTATTTTATCCGTCGCTCAGCGATAATCTAATTAAATTCTAATAAGGACGATGATTCCATCTCTATGGCGGCTGGGATACTGGAAACCTAGAGTCTGCTTATGGCTGAGGGTGTTGAAGAACTCGGATTTTGGTAAGATTTCCTATGTCCGCTATTAGTAGTAGCGGACATTTTGGTTCCGCCTCGGTTTAATCCGGGGCGGCTTGTGTGTTTTTTCTGTTTTCAGCGGTCTTTTGTGCATCGGATCAGGCGAGCATGCGCCCTGGTGGCGGTATCGCCGTTAGTTTCGCCAGTCTCCTGAGGTTTTGTATGATTGCGACGAGGTGGAACTCGTCACGGGCCCCGGTCAGGCCGCGCAGTCGGAGCCGGGTGAGCCCGAGATTGTGTTTTACATCACCGAAAAGCATCTCGATCTTCTTGCGATCCAGGGCTGACTGATTATAGGCCTCGCTCCCCATGCCTGCAATCTATTGATAACTATTAGGCGCGTTAGAAATCAAAAATGGTGCAACTCATTGATAATAAACAATTTACTTAGACTGAGATAACACCATGGTCAAACGTAGTCGGTGAAGACTTCCAGTTCGATTTGATCAGCCATGTCGCTGCTCCTTAAATTCTAATCCAATCGGCATTTCGCCGACCATGCCATGGCTCCCGCCGCTGGACAACAGCCGGGGCGATCAATACGGCCCCATGGATCGCCGTAGATGGCCGGCGGGGCGCCTAGTAGCGCGAGAAATCCTGGCATTCCTTGGACATGCATTCGATCAAGGCGGGGGCGCCGGATTCGGTGACGGCGATGGCCTCTTTCAACACACCGATAAAATCAGCCGGATCGGTGACGCGCCAGGCTTTGACCCCGAGCGCCTCGGCCAAGGGCTGGTAATTGCCGCCGACATCCATCGAGCCGTATTTCTCATCCGAGACTTTCAAGACCGAGCGTTCGGCGGCCATGATGCCGTTGTTGAGGACGATGGTGAGAATGGCGATGCCGGCCCGCGCAGCGGTTTCCAGATCCATGCCGACCATGCCGATCGCCGAATCGCCCAGGATGTGAATGCAGAGCTTATCGGGCGCGGCGAGCTTCGCGCCCATGGTCAATCCCAATCCGTGACCCAACTGCGTCGATTTACCCCAGCCCATATAGCTGCGGGGCGTCGTCGTCTCCCAGAAGGGGTGGATTTGCTCCCGGGGGCTCCCCGAATCGTGGGTCATGATCGTATTGGCGACATCGACGGTGTTGAGCATGTCGTTGATGACCCGGTAGGGATTGATCGGCTGCTCGTCGGAAACCAATTGCGGATTCCATTCGGCCAGCCATTCCGTTTTGACCGCTTGAACCGCACCAGCGACATCGCCCCGATCCTTGATCGTCCGGCCCTTGATCGCCGCCGTCATATTTTCGAGAGTCAAGGCGGCATCGCCGAGAAGTGCCAGTTCGACGCGGTAATCCTTGTTGATGTCGTCTTCATGGTTGGTCGAATGAATGATGCGTTTTCCCGGCGGCACGTTGGGGCCGAAGGGGGTCTTGGTCAGGCTGGAGCCGACCGCGAAGACCACATCGGCTGCTTTGAGATACTGGCTCAGCATCTTCGGCGCGGAGACCACCGAGCTGCCGAGGGCCAGAGGATGGTTTTCGGGAAAGGCGCTCTTGCCCGGATTGGTGGTCAGGACCGGAATGTTCGAGGCCTCGGCGAAGGCCACCAGCACGTCGGTCGCTTCGGCCCGCAAGATCCCGGCCCCGGCAAAGATCACCGGCGCTTCGGCTTCGGCGAGAATTTTGGCCGCCGCCTCTATATTGGCGGGGTCGGGGGCGCTGCGATAGACGGGCACGACGTTGTAGGCAAGCTCACCCTGATATTCGGCTTCCCAGATTTCGTTGGGCATCTCGAGCAGGACGGGACCGGATTTACCGGTCCGCATTTGATGAAAGGCCCGGTGCATGATGTCGGGGAGCGTTTGCACATCGACGACGCGGGTCGCCCATTTGGTGATGTGATGGAAATTATCGACGGCGCTGAAGACCGGCCGGACGTTCTGTCGGTTGAGCGGCCCGCCGCCGGGCACGACCAGCAGGGGCACGTTCTCGGAGTAAGCCTGGGCCACACCGGCAAAGGCATTTTCGATCCCCGGCCCGCCTTGCGCGGCGAAGACACCGATGCGCTTGCCGATATGGGTGCGGCTGTAACCGTCGGCCATGCCGACCCCGACCCGTTCCTGGCGGCAGAGGATCGGCCGGATATCGATTTTCGCACAGGCCTCGATCAAAGGGTTGCGGGGATAACAGGCGAGAAATTCCGTACCCTCTTGTTTAAGGATGGCGGCAATAATTTCGGCACCGTTCATGGATATGCGCTCCCTCGTATCATGGTGTTTCGATCAGTCGTACGGATAAACGCCGGGTTCGGGGATCGCGTTATCGGTAATGCCGTTGATCCCGGCGCGGGTCATGGCAATCCACGCTTCCCGGGCGCTGCCGCCGATATGGGGCGTGGCTAAAAAGTTGGGCAATTCGGCCAGCCCGAAATCGGTCATCGGCTCGACCGCGAAGACATCGAACGCCGCCCCGGCAATGCGCCCGTCTTCCAGCCGTTCCTTCAAGGCAACCTCGTCGAACATCCGCCCCCGCGAGGTTTGGATCAGGAAAATACCGGGCCGCAATTTATCCAGCACCTCTTCGTTGTACATTCCGATGGTTGTGCTGTTGCGCGACAAATGGATGCTGAGCAGCTCTGACTCGGCCCAGAGTTCCTCGGGCTCGACCTCGGTCACGCCGTATTCCTTGTAGAAGTCGGAATAGTCGAGCCGGTCGCAGGCCAGTATTTTGACGTCGAAGGGCTGCAGGAGTTTTACCAGTTCCTGACCGATGTGACCGCAGCCATGGATGCCGACGGTCCGGCCCCGCAATTGGGCGCCGAAACGCCGTCCGGGCCATTCGCCGTTTCGGAGGGCGACGTTCTGTTCGTTCACCTGGCGCAGCAGATTGATCATGAAACTGAGGGCGAGTTCGGACACCGAGTATTTATTGACCCCGGGCGTCCAGCCCATGCGCACGTTGTATTTTTTGAGCACGGCGGGATCGATGTGATCGACACCGGCGGAGCAGCAGGAAATCACCTTCAGATCGGGGAGGCTGGAAATCACTTTCTCGGTAAAGGGGTCGAGCCCGGCTAGAACAACTTCATAGCCTTGCAAGAACTCGATCAACCCGTCTTCGTCGAAACGCACGCGCTCCAGATTGAATTTTGTGTCCGGATACAGGGCTTTTATTTCTTCCATAACCTCGGGCAACATCGTGATGAACCCGTTGGTAACGGCGACTTTCGGCATGGCGACCTCCTCCTCGTTCAACCCGGGTGGGTCGATCGGGATCATCATTCCCTATGATGGGGCGAGGCTCAATGCCTAGTTAGATGCGGCGCGGCGCAGTTAAGCGTGGCCCGCTTCGTCGGACAACATGCGGGGATCGATGCCGATTTTGGCGATCGCCCGTTCCCATTTGGTATCGGCGTCGAGATCGAAGACGAGATCCGTATCCGCCTCGGCATGGAGCCAGCCGTTGGCGCGAATTTCGGAATCGAGCTGTCCCGGACCCCAGCCCGCGTAGCCTAAAGCCAGCAGGCATTTGCGGGGACCCTTTCCATTGGTGATCGCCTTCAAGACATCGATGGTCGCGGTCAACGCGATGTCGTCATCGACCGGGAGAGTGGCTTCCTGATCATAGTCGGTGCTGTGCAGCACGAAACCGCGCCCAGCCTCGACGGGGCCGCCGAAATGCACGCGAACCCGATCGGCAAAGTCGCCTTCCTCGATTTCCAGCTGTTCCAACAAATCGGGGAATGTCAGGGACTCCAAAACTTGGTTGATCACCAGCCCCATGGCGCCCTCTTCATTATGGGCACACATGTAGATCACTGATCTTGCAAAGCGTTCGTCTTGCATGCCGGGCATGGCAATCAGTAATTGGCCGGCCAAAAAGCTCTCATTTGTAACGTCGTCGGACATATAATTCGCCGTTCTGTTATCCTTTTTAAATTGGCAGTCGATCGATAAAACACAAGCTATTATGGAATTTGTTGCGATCCTTGGGCTTTATAGACTGAGATGCGCAAATGTCCCGGAATCATAGGCCTGACGGCGACTGAATGGTAAAGATCACGTGATCTCTCGGGGTGTTTATTCAACATTATCGATCTGAGCCTATATATTGTAACGATAATCCTCCCCTTGTCCTTGAATAGTGGCAGATACCAAGATGACATTCTCAAAGCGCTCCATCCTACAGACTGTGGCGGCCGGCTTTATCGCCGCTGCGGCCTTTGCGACGGCGTCGACAGCCGAGGCGGCCGACGAG
>JAQCKY010000191.1 GCA_027592155.1 Pseudomonadota bacterium | reverse complement strand
AGCTCCGCTTCGGTCACATCCGGAACGGGAATGTTCGCGGTCTCATACATTTCGTAGAACTTTGGTGACGGATCGTAGGGCGGGTGCGGTCCGGGAAATCCTATCTGTAGAAACAAGGGTGATTCCGCGAGCCTGTCCTGCAGCCACCAAATCGCGTTGTTGCCGACGAAAAAGTCAGAGTGCAGTTCCTCGTCGCCTTGCCAAAGAAAACTTCCAAGCGCTGACTTATATCCCTCCGGATCTTCGGCGAAGCGGCTATAGCGGGACGGTTTCGCGATGTTGTGAGACTTCAGCGCCTTGTCCCATTCGTCATAAAACGCGCGCTCATGTTCATCGAGAAAGAGCGGCCGGTCTTTGTTCTCGACAACGAAGCGTTGATGAAACCCGCCCATCGCGTGATAGGGATTGATATGCATCTTGCCGATATTGACGCAGTGATATCCCTCGTCTGCCAGCGACTGGACCCAGGTCGGCTCCCAGGGCTGGAAATTGCTGAAGGCGCTGATCTTATGGGGATATTTGCCGGTAAACAGACTGGCCCGGGAGGTGACACAGACCGGCGATGTGACAAAGCAGTTGGAAAAAGAAATCCCCTCGCGGGCCAGACGGTCCAGGTTCGGCGTGTGCATCCAGGAGGCACCGAGACCTGCAATCGAATCATATCGTTGCTGGTCGGTCATGATGAGAATGATATTAGGTCGGGATCTCATGGGCGCTCCTGGCTCGGCGTAGGGCGGGAGTTTTGGTTTCGGCACATTACGTCTACGCCGGGGCGTACGCATTTTCAACCAAACCTAACACAGCAAATCCAACATTTCGAATTGTAACTTACGCTAACGAGACCCTAGAATTCGGAATGAAGGTCGCGAAGAGTTGCCGAGAGCTGATGACATAGGATGCGATCCGGATCGCCATCCCCTGATGAGGAATCCCATTGTGAAATCCCGCCCCAATATACTTTTCATCACGTCGGACCAGCATCGCTGGGATTGTTTCGGGTTCGAACATCGCCACGTCCGCACACCGCATATCGATCGGCTTGCGGCGGAGGGGGCACGATTTTCGCGCTGCATCACGCCCAACGCGGTGTGCCAACCGGCGCGGGCGTCGCTTCTGACCGGCATGCTGCCCTACACCCACGGCGTGATCGATAACGGGATCGACTTGCCGCCGGAAACGGGTGAGTTGGGATTTGCCGGGCGACTTGCCAAAGCCGGCTATCGCACAGCGCTCCTGGGAAAGGCCCATTTCTCTTCCAAGGCGACCGAGGTGCCGAGTGGGACACCTGAATGCCAGTTTTCCAGCGCGGATTATGGGCCTGACTGGTTCGGCCCCTATATGGGGTTCAACCATGTTGAGCTCATGGTCATGGGGCATTTTCAACGGCGGCTGGCCCCTGGGCATCACTTTCTTCTGCCCTTCCCGCCGCCCAATGGACAGCACTATGAACGGTGGTTCCACGGTCAAGGTGAGCCGGGCGAGGCACGGCGACGGTGGGAAGACAGTATCGACGGGCGCGGCATCTTGGCGGCCCAGACTTGGAATTCTGCCCTCCCCGAAGAATGGCATACGAGCACTTGGGTAGCAGACCGGACGGTCGATTATCTCGGCTCAGTGAAGGACCAGGATGATCCCTTCTGCGTCTGGGCGTCGTTCCCCGATCCCCACCACCCCTTCGATTGTCCCGCGCCGTGGAACCAAATGTACGATCCGGAAGAGGTCGATATACCGGAACACCGGTTTCGCGACCTCGAAGCCCGTCCCTGGTGGCATCAGAAATTGTACGGCGATGAAAAGGCCGTCGATCCCAACGAATATACCGATCCCACGCGCGGTAATGCGCCCCGGATCAGCGCCCAAACCGACGCGCAATTGCGCCATATGACGGCCAACTATTTCGGCATGATTTCGTTGCTGGACCACAATGTCGGACGCATCCTATCGGCCCTCGCCGCCAACGGGCAGGACCGGGACACCCTGGTGGTTTTCACCACCGATCACGGAGAACTGCTCGGCGATCATGGCCTCATCCTTAAGGGGCCGACCCTCTATGAGGGATTGACCAAAGTTGGGCTGGTCGTACGCGGCGCCGGTATCGCGGCCGGGCAGATCATCGACGAGCCGGTCTCGACCTTGGATCTTGCCGCGACATTCCAAGACTATTGCGGTGTCGAAAAGCCGCCGGGCGTGCAGAGCCAGACATTGCGGCCGCTTCTCGAACAAAAATCCGAGACGCGGGATATGGCGTTCAACGAATGGCGGATCGGCGACATTCGCTATCATCTGCAGTTGGATTTAAACCTGGTCCGGACAAAACGGTACAAGGCCGTCTTCGAGGTGGAGAGCGGAGAGGGCGAACTCTACGACCTCGAGGATGATCCACACGAAATGGTCAACCGCTACCATGATCCGGCGTTCCGAAAGACGAAGAAAGAACTCAATGACATGATGCGGTCCCGCCCAGGGCCGCTGCTTGAAACGCCGTTGGAACGGGTCGGGTTAAATTAGCCGATCATCTATTACTTAGATCGCGCAACACCGAAAACTGGATTAGCGGCCGGAGGTCGTCGTAGGGTACGCCTTAAAAGCCCAACCATTGTGCGATCAAGGGGTCCGGCAATCCGACATGGATCGTTTTTTCCAGAATGAAGAAAATAAAACCAGCGATGATCGCAGCTAACAAACTGGCTAACCATAGCGCTTCACCGGAAGCCAGCATGAAGACAAGGATGAAAAGAGGCGTCGCAATCTGGTGGCCAAGAAGCGGGATAAGTATCAGCAATAAGGCGACCCAGGCGTAAACTTTGAGAGCCCGGCCCTTTAACGGATGGACGCCGTCGGGCAAGGGCTCGGGCTTGGCGTCGACGCCCCTGCGAACTCCGGAGTAGCTGTGGATCAAAAGCGCGACAATAGCGCAAGTCCCGACGATCCAGGGCGCAAGCTTTCCCCCCAACGACCACGGCGCGGAAACCGCCATGGCAACGATGAAAGGCACCATTAACGCGATTCCGACCCACCATGTAGAGGACTTTATCGCCTGCCTCATTCGACGTCCTCGGCCTGGCGACGGCTTTCCCTGGTGCCCTTCGCCTTGCGGTAAATCGGATAAGCGATCGATGCAATCATGAATATCTCGATGATAACGACGATCGGGCGTTCCCACATCCAGGCGATGCCATAGCGGTCGACGGTGATGAACAGAAAAGTTTCCGACAGATATCCGAGAACCAGTCCAATCACCAGAGGCACCCGTGGCCAGTCGGAGCGTTTGAAGATGTAGCCCAAAACGCCGAAGACGGCGAAAATCAGAACGTCGCCAAAGGACTTTGTGGCCAGCGACGCACCGACCACCATGAAGCATAGGATCAACGGCGCAATAATCGTCGCCCGCAGATAACAAAGCTTCACCATATAATTTTGCAGCGCGAGAGCCAGGATCGCGGCAATAATATTGCCGGCTACGACGGTCCAGACCATCATCGACGTGAGAGGCAGATTTTCGCGGAGCATCTCGGGCCCGGGCCGCAGCCCGACGATCAAAAACACACCAAGGAGAACGGCCATTGATCCATTGCCGGGAATGCCGAAGGCAACGGTCGGCAGGATGGCGCCGGGTTTTTGGCCCGCCGTCGCGCTTTCCGGCGCGATAACCCCGCGAACGTCACCCTTGCCAAACATCGAGGAATCCTTGGCGGTTTGGACCGCGTGGCCGTAGGCGAACCATTCGGCGGCCAATCCCCCTAATCCCGGAATCATCCCACAGACGGTGCCAATCGTGCCGCACCTCGCAATAAGCCACCAGTTGTGAACTGCATCACGAAGGCCTTGCCCCATGCCGCCGTGGGCGGCGGTTTCTTCACTGGCGATCGCCGATCGCCGGAGCAGTAGATCAATGACCTCCGGCATGGCAAAGAGTCCTAGAACGACGGGAACCAGCGTAACGCCATCCAATAAGTAATCCCAACCAAAATCGAAACGGGCAAAGCCGGTATTCGGCGCAAAGCCAACTTGTGCGATCAGCAACCGGAGTTGGTAAAAAAGATTTTGTTCAAATTGCCCGGTGTGAGCTCGGCAATTCGGCTTGCGAGATTAAACGCACCGGGATGCCCGAACTGAAATGCCATTGCATAGTCCAGGGTGCGAACCTGTTCTTCGACGGCGGCGACGATCGACCCGCCACCTGGCAACCCGCTTGAAGGTTTCTCGAAATACCGTCGCCCATGTGTATGAGAATTTGGCGGTCGATGGATTTTTGTCGGTCCGCGAGCGCTCCGGGTATTTCATCAGCGCGGAGCACAAAAGCCATCTTTCGGACCGATCGGCGATCTCCACCGTAAAGTCGACCAAGGCATCGGCTTGGGCACGGAAACTCAGTGCGAGGCCGTCAAAACAGGCTTACGTTGATCGTCCGACAAACTGGCAAAGTTACCGATACCCCTTTATCTACGGACAAATTGACTCGAACCTTCTCTCCCTGTCCGAATGGCGCGAATGTTCCAAACTGGCCCTTTCCAAATCATCGATAGAAGACTGGACGTCGGACGCCATCACCGAAGACGATCCTGAACTGGCTGAGCAAATCTGCACGCGGTTGCTCCCGCGGCGCGGAATATTCGTTTCCGTCGATCACCTTATGATAACCATTGGGGCGCAGAACGCGCTGTATCTTGCGGGCGCCCTTGTGACCGGGGACGATACGACGATTGGTTTTGAAGAGCCGGGATATTGCGATGCCCGGAACGGGTTTATTTCGGTTGGCGCGAAGATTAAGCCACTTCCCGTCGATGAGCATGGGATCAAAATCGATCATGCCCTCGACACGTGCGACATCGTCTATACAACACCAAGCCATCATTACCCGACGAACGTGACCCTGCCGATGGAACGGCGAGAAGCCTTGCTGCAGCGGGCCGACCAATCGGATTTCCTGATCATTGAAGATGACTATGAGAGCGAGGTAAATTTCGTCAATCAGCCCCTTCCAGCGGTAAAGTCCATGGATGTCGGGGAACGCGTCCTCTACGTCAGCAGTCTATCCAAGAACCTGTTTCCCGGACTGCGGATTGGATACATGGTGGCACCGCCCGATTTTATTTCCGAGGCGCGGGCGTTGCGCCGCCAGATGTATCGTCATCCATCCACCAACGTTCAACGCACCGTCGCCTTGTTTATCAAGCTCGGCTATTACGACACCATGGTTAAGCGGCTTCACAGTGTTTACCGGGAGCGTTGGGCGGTCACCGGAGAGGCTCTCGAAAAATACTGTGGCGATTATTTCTCGGTGAAGACATTTGGCGGCACAAGTTTCTGGGTAACAGGTCCCGAGGGATTGGATGCACGTCGCTTGGCGCGCGAGGCGCTGAAAAAAGGGGTTGTGCTTGAACCGGGCGCACCGATGTTCTTGAACAACCGGAACCGGAACAACTGTTTTCGGGTCGGCTTTTCGTCGATTCCGACCTCGCGCATCGAAAAAGGCATTCAGATTATTGCCGGGACGGTGGGCGAAATAACCTGAATGTGCATCCCCTATTGGCCCTGCTTGAGTTCACGGATTGGCCCTATAACTCCGTTGAATGTTCCCTAAGATATCTCGTGACAGCCAAGGTTTCTAATAAGCGGACGTGAAACGGACACGGCAAGTA
>JAQCKY010000190.1 GCA_027592155.1 Pseudomonadota bacterium | reverse complement strand
TCATCGTCCCCGCCGATATCTCCTCGGCCGCGTTCCCGCTTATTGCCGCCGCAATCGTACCGGGGTCCGCCGTCACCGTGCGCCGTGTCGGATTGAATGTGCTGCGCGCCGGTGTCATCGATTGCCTCACCGAGATGGGGGCCGATATTACGGTGACTCTCTTAACGGAAGCCGTCGACGGCGGTGAGCCGATCGCCGATATTGACGTCCGCAGCAGCACGCTCAAAGGGATCACGGTGCCTGCAGGCCGCGCCCCGTCGATGATCGATGAATACCCGATTTTGGCAATGGCTGCGGCTTGTGCGGAGGGCACGACCTTATTCGAGGGCGTCGCTGAACTCCGGGTTAAGGAAAGCGACCGTCTCCACGCCATCGCGGAGGGGCTGAGCCGCTGCGGCGTCGAGGTCGCTGAAACCGAAGACAGCCTGACCATACACGGCCGAGGCAAACCACCGGTGGGCGGCGGAACCATCGGCACCGATCTGGATCACCGCATCGCCATGGCGTTCCTCGCCCTTGGCGCCGCCACGGAAAAACCCATCACAATTGACGATGCCGCACCCATCGACACCAGTTTTCCAGGCTTCGCTGATTTGATGAACGGTCTCGGCGCGGAACTCACATCGGAGAATGGATAGGTGATTATCGCCGTTGACGGTCCGGCCGCCGCCGGAAAAGGAACACTCGCCCGCAACCTGGCGCGCCATTTCGGGCTCGCTTATCTCGATACCGGTGCCCTCTATCGCGCGGTCGGGCTAGCCGTGCTTGAAAGCGGCGGTGACCCTCATGATCCGGAGACCGCCACCTCCGCCGCGAAACAATTGGGGTTCGATTTGTTCGATCATCCCGATTTGCGCAACGAGGCGACGGGAGAGGCGGCGTCCGCTGTCGCCGCGATCCCCGCCGTTCGCGAGGCGCTGCTGTCGTTTCAAAGGACCTTCGCCGAAAATCCACCGGGGGAGCGCGGCGGAGCCGTCCTCGACGGCCGCGACATCGGCACGGTGGTATGCCCCGAGACACCCTTCAAGATTTTCCTTGTCGCGGACCCCGCAGTGCGGGCCGAGCGGCGTGTTAAAGAGTTGCGAAATCGAGGTGTTGAGGCTATATCTGCCGAGATTTTGCGGGATATGGAACATCGCGACGCCCAAGATAAGTCACGAACCATTTCACCGTTGGTGCCGGCCAGGGACGCATTTGTTCTCGACACCACTGAGTTAGACGCCGACGCGGTGTTTGCCGCGGCGGTTGATTTCGTTAACGCCAAGAACGGAATGAACTGAAAGAGTTCGGCCTAACCGTACCGCAAAATCAGATGAAACCGCCCTGCACAATGATGTGCACGGCACACACGAAACCCCAAGACCGTCGGAACCAACCGGCTGGCCTGGATAAACGTTATAAGGATTTAGGATAGATTTAATGGCTGATACCGAAATTAACGAAGAGATACCTCAAGAAGCCCCCCAAGACGCAGCGTTTGCGACCGGCGAGAATTTTGCGGATTTACTCGATGAAAGCTTCGGCGATTCCGCGCGCCTGCAAGGCAATGTCGTCACCGGAAAGGTTCTTTCCGTCGATGGAGACATGGTGCTTGTCGATGTCGGACTGAAATCAGAGGGCCGCATTTCGCTGAAGGAATTTGGCGATCACGGCGAGAAAGTAGAAGTAAATCCCGGCGACAGCATCGACGTTTTTGTCGAACGCTATGAAAACCGTGACGGCATTGTTGTCCTGAGCCGCGATAAAGCGCGCCGGGAAGAATCCTGGAATGTGCTCGAAAAGAGTTTCGAGAGCGATGCCCGCGTCGACGGTGTCATTTTTGGACGCGTCAAAGGCGGATTTACCGTCGATCTCAACGGCGCCGTGGCGTTCTTGCCAGGCAGCCAGGTCGATATCCGCCCGGTTCGCGACGTTACCCATTTGATGGGCAATCCTCAGACGTTCCAGATCCTGAAAATGGATCGCGCCCGCGGCAATATCGTCGTCTCCCGCCGGGCCGTTCTGGAAGAGACCCGCGCCGAAGAGCGGTCGGAGCTCATTTCCAACCTCAAGGAAGGTCAAGTCCTTGAAGGCGTGGTCAAGAACATCACCGATTACGGCGCATTCGTCGATCTCGGCGGCGTCGATGGCCTGTTGCACGTCACCGATATTGCCTGGCGCCGCATCAACCATCCTTCCGAAGCCCTGCAGGTCGGCCAAACGGTCAATGTCCAGGTAATTCGCTTCAATCAGGAAACCCAGCGTATTTCGCTCGGCATGAAGCAGCTCGACTCCGATCCGTGGGATGGTGTCGGCACCACCTACCCCCTCAACACCAAATTTACCGGCCGGGTTACCAACATCACCGATTACGGTGCGTTTGTTGAACTGGAGCCCGGTGTCGAGGGTCTTGTCCATGTTTCCGAAATGAGCTGGACCAAGAAGAACGTGCACCCCGGCAAAATCGTCTCCACCAGCCAAGAAGTCGAAGTCATGGTCCTCGCCGTTGATCCGACCAAGCGCCGGATCAGCCTCGGTCTCAAGCAATGCTTCGCCAACCCCTGGACCGACTATGTTGAGAAAAACAAAGTCGGCGCCGAAGTCGAAGGCGAGATCAAGAACATCACCGAGTTTGGCTTGTTTGTCGGTCTCACCGAAGAACTGGACGGCATGGTTCACCTTTCCGATTTGGATTGGGTTACCCCCGGCGAAGAGGCGATTGCCAAGTTCAACAAGGGCGACATCGTCAAGGTTAAAATCCTCGATATCGATGTCGAAAAGGAACGCGTCAGCCTCGGCATCAAGCAACTTGGCGAAGATCCGGTCAAAGGCGGGCTCGACAAGCTCAAGAAGGGCATGGTGGTCACTTGCACCATCGTTGCGGTCAGCGACAAGGGTATCGACGTCAGGGTCGGCGACGATATTCCAGGCTACATCCGCCGTTCGGATCTGTCCCGCGACCGTTCCGAGCAGCGCCCCGACCGCTTTGCACCGGGTGACTTGGTCGATGCCAGAATCACAAACATAGACGCCAACACCCGTAAGCTCAGCCTCTCCATCAAGGCCCATGAGGTCGAAGAGGAAAAGGCGGCGATGAAGGAGTATGGTTCGTCGAATTCCGGTGCGTCCTTGGGTGACATTCTGGGTGCCGCGTTGCGCGAGAAGAGCGATGCTGACTTGGATGACGAGTTGGACGACGATGACAGTGATGAGGCCGAAGAGACGGTAGAAGCGGTTGAGGAAGCCGCAAAAGAAGCGGCGGCTGAACCCGAAGCCGAGGCCCCTGAAGCGGAAGCCGAAGAAGCTGATGCTGATGCGAAACCGGCCAAGAAAAAGGCCGCGGCATCAAAAGCAAAGAAGAAGACCTCTGCCGCGGCGAAGGCGAAATCGCCGGCCAAAGCCAAAGCTCCTGCCAAGAAAAAGGCGGCTGCCGCTAAAGCCGATACGGACGGCGACGCGTAAGAATGATGCAGACGCCAGCGCCATTCGGGATTTCTCCGGATTGGCGCTGGCGGGCATCGCTAGTCCCGGCAAAACCGGGCAGTAGTCCCAAATTTGAGCCCTCAGAGGTTTAAATTATGGCGCTTGAAATTGATCACATCGTAGATCGGCGTCGGCTCAAGCGGCGCTTGGTGTTTTGGCGGGTTACCGCCGTTGTGGCTGTGGTCGCCGTGATCGTGGTCGCGATTGGCCAGTTTCGCGATTTAAGGGAACGGGATCATGTCGCGCTATTAAACATCAGCGGCGTCATCGTTGCCGACCCGGTTCGAAACGCCGCCCTCAAAGAGCTTGCCGAAGACAACCGGGTCAAAGCCGTTCTGGTCCGCATCAACAGCCCCGGCGGCACAGTTGTCGGGGGAGAACAGCTTTTCCTCAATCTCCGAAAAATCGCGGAAAAGAAACCCATTGTCGCGGTCATCAGCGAGTTGGGGACCTCTGCCGGTTATATGGCGGCGATTGGTGCCGACCACATAATCGCCCGGCAGGGGACAATCACCGGCTCCATCGGGGTCCTTCTTCAAACAACAAACATTACCGGTCTCTTGGAAAAACTCGGCATCTCCGCGGAGGCCATAAAAAGCGCCCCTCTAAAGGCCGCGCCGAATCCTCTGGAACCTCTCACCCCGGCATCCCGCGCCGCAACCCAGGCGATCGTCTCGGATATGTATGACATGTTTATCAATATGGTATCCGAGCGCCGGAACATGGACATCGCGCGGGTAAGGCCCCTTGCGGATGGTCGTGTCTTTACCGGCAGGCAGGCGATCAAGAACGGATTGATTGACGCGCTGGGCGGCGACGACGAAGCCCGCGACTGGCTCGCCGCAGAAAAAGGCATCGACAAAAATCTCCCACTGCGCCCCGTTGAAATCGAAAAACGGCGCGGCGCCGTCCGCGAGTTCTTTGACAGCACGGTCGGAAAAACTTTGTTTTCTGAACGACTTACACTTGACGGCATGATTTCCCTTTGGCACCCTCAACTGAATTAATGAGGCGCCAACGTCAGCTAAAGATTAGGGGATCGGCGGGCGAATAAGGGACTCCTGGGAGGACTTACTGCTATGACAAAGTCAGAACTCATTGCCTATCTTGCGGATAAAAACCCCCACCTCTATCAACGGGACGTGGAACGGATTGTCACGACGATCTTCGATGAAATCGGTGCAGCCTTGGCGCGCGGCGATCGTGTGGAGCTTCGGGGCTTCGGGGCGTTTTCTGTAAAGAAACGAGGATCCAGGGTAGGTCGTAACCCACGAACCGGTGAGGCCGTTGATGTTGCTGCAAAACGAGTGCCCTATTTCAAGACCGGCAAACAGCTCCGCGAGATGCTTAACTCCCAATGATCTTAGGGCGCTGATCGGTCAGCAGCGCCGACAAAGGAACTGACCACCGTGAAAAAATTTGTTTCTTGGATCGTGCTGCTGATTATCGGCGCCGTTGCGCTGTTATTCTCTGTATCCAACCGCGCCGCCGTCAGCGTCGACCTTTGGCCACTGCCGATTGTCCAGGACGTTCCTTTGTTCATCACTGTCATTGGCGCGGCAATCTTTGGATTTTTGGGAGGCGGGATGGTTACTTGGTTTTCCAGCGGGCATGTCCGTAAAAGAGCCCGTGCGGCGCGCCGCCAAGTCAGCAGCATGGAAAAGGACCTGACCACATTGCGCGACCGGATCGCCGACCTGGAAGAACATCAAGCACCTCCCAAGCCGCTAGTGGCCGATCAATAATATTGACCCTAAACACACCCTAGCGAAATTTCCGAACAGACGGTATAAACCTGAAAATTCAGGAGACAGATCATGATCGGACAATCGACGAAACGGATTTTCGTCGCGCTGGATTCCACGCGACTGGAAGATATGGTCGCGGCGGCGAAAACTCTCAAAGGCGCGGTCGGCGGCATCAAAATCGGCAAGGAATTTTTCACGGCCTGCGGCCCGGCCGGTGTCAGGGAACTCCTGAAAGAAGATATGCCGTTGTTCCTCGACCTCAAATTCCATGACATCCCCAACACGGTTGCCGGCGCCGTCCGCGCGGCGACCGCTCTGACCCCCTTGATGTTGAACGTCCATGCCGCGGGCGGTGCCGCAATGATGCGTGCGGCCGCCGAAGCCGCCGGCGAAGGTGCCGCGGCCCAAGGCTGCGAACGCCCGCTGGTACTCGGCGTTACCG
>JAQCKY010000189.1 GCA_027592155.1 Pseudomonadota bacterium | reverse complement strand
TGTTGGACTATGAAGAAACCCCGTCATCCGTTTACGGTCAAATTTGCCTGACAATTGGAAAGGCCGGCGATGACGCTGGTCTCCGACGTCCGCGCCAAAATCGCTGACGATATTGGCAACCATGGTGAGATCGTTCCATGCCGAAAATTTGCCATTATTAAGCTCGATGTCTGCGGTGGCTTCGTGTTCACCCCGCAGAAGCCTCAGCGTGAGCATGTTTGCCCGAACAGTTGCGGTAATGCCGCTGAGGGATAATTTACAGCCTTCGCCATTTTCGGTGAATTTGCCGACCCACTCACCATCGAGCGTCTCGGTTGCTGCCGGAGGGAATCTATCATCCATCACGGGACGTAGCCTTGACGCAAGGTGAGGGTTCGCTTCCACAACACGCCGTCGCAACGCGATCAGGTATGCCGGTTTTCCGGTTATAATTGCCTCGGCCTCAACGGACCTTTCCGGGGCAAGTGTGAAGTCGGCGACGCAGGTTGCTCTGCCCGGCGCACCGGAGCGTAATGTCGACGTCCGATAGCTGCCGTCGATCCGGCCGTCTTTCCACGCTCCTTTGAATAGCAACGGTAGACGGTGGCGCGCATCGCCTGTGTTCGCGCCGAAATCGGTATCGATGCTGGCGGTAACCTCAACGTCTTTCCACTCTGAGAACGCTCTATCTTTGATGCTTAATTCGTTAATGATCTCTTCGTCGCCGCGTTGGAGTTTGAGATTGAACTTATCTCCTTCCAAGATTGCCGAGATCCCGGTCAAAGACAGGCTGCAACCGTTACCGGTTTCAGTGATCTTTCCGCTCCAGGGCCCTTCAACCGGTTCGGCGGCGGGAGGCGTTTCGCTGGAGGGTGGCAAGAGGCCGGCGCCGATCAACCGATGTTCCAAGGCAATAAGGGCAATGGGTTTTCCGGTCCGAATTGCGTCGGACTCACTTGAGCCGGCGGGTGCCAATTTAAAAGACGCTGCACAATTGGGGCCGGTTGAGAGGTCTGTGTCGCCGGTGTTCCTCGAGCTCTCGAACGAGCCTGAGAGCAGGTTGTTTTCGATGCCGCCCTGGGATCGAAGTAGCATCCTGATTGGTGCCGCGCCGAGGCCTGCCCGGCCTTCGCTTTCCAGTGCGGCAAAGACGTCGAGATCGTGCCATTCGGAAAATCGACCGTTTTTGAGATTCAGTGTGGTGGAAAACTCCTGGGCGCCCCGATGGAATCGAAGGGTCAGTTTACTCTTTTCAGTGGTCGCCGAAACATCGTCGAGGGTCATCTCACAGCCTTGCCCGCTTTCGAACACTTTTCCCCTCCAATCGCCGGTGATGTGCTCGGCGGCCCACCCGGGTGCGGGGAGGTTTAATGGCAGGAAAGAGGCTGTGGCAATGAGGAAGGCGGGTATCTTTCGCATGTCTTTCGGGCCTCAGTGACAACGACGACGGAACCATAAATATAGAGTGTTCCAATCAAATTTCTATAGCTGGTTGAGTGATGAAAGACATGCGCACGTGCACAGAAAGCTTTTGCGATCTCAGGTTGCCTATGCGGAAACTTACAGAAGCGTGATGCTTCACCGTAGTGTTGCCGGTCGAGACGATTTAGGTTTTGATGAGCGAACGGACCAACGGGAGAGGAAACCCAATAATGGCCACAGTCTCAGACAAGACCGATGATGTCCCCAAGCTGAAATTTCTGGGCAGCGTCCATGAAGGTATCCCTGTGGCCTCGGATAAGCTGGAAGAGTGCATCGCGTTCTACACCAATGTCCTCGGTTTGAAATTGCTGCCGCGCCCCGCTGCGCTGGATAAAATCGCCGGTGGCGCTTGGCTCGGCGATGAAGACGATACGGTTCAGTTTCACCTGATCGCCAATGACGACACACTGGTTCCCGGCGAGGACGCCAGGATTGAGCCGGCCGGCCGGCACACGGCTTGGCGCATCGAGGATATCGACGCTTTTCGAGACCGGATGCGGGCGCTCGACGTGCCGTTTCAAGAGATCAGCAGCCTGATCGGCGAGGCTCAGGTTTTTGTTTTGGACCCCCAGGGGCATACCTGGGAGTTCCAAGGCCGAACCGGTATTAAGTAAAACAGCAAGGATTGAGAGAATGGCCCGTTTAGAGGGAAAAGTTGCCGTGGTGACCGGCGCGGCGCAGGGCATTGGCGCGACCTATGCAAAAGCGCTGGCAGGTGAAGGCGCCAAGGTGGTCCTAACCGACATCGATGATTGCGCTCCCGCCGCCAAACAGATCGAAGCCGAGTTTCAGGGCGCTGAGACGCTGAGTTTGCGGACCGACGTCACCAGCGAGGCGGCAACCCAAGCCATGGTCGATGATACCGTCGCCCGCTTTGGCCGTCTCGATATCTTAGTGAACAACGCCGCGATGTTCGGAAACATCACCCCGGGGCCGTTCGAGGACATCCCGGCGGACAATTGGGACGCCTTGATGGCGGTGAACGTCAAGGGCCCGTTTCTTTGCGCCAAGGCCGCCGTGCCGGTTATGCGCAAACAGAAATCCGGCAAGATCATCAATATCGCCTCGGGCACGTTGTTCAAGGGTGCGCCGAATATGCTGCATTACGTGACCTCCAAAGGGGCTATTCTGGCGATGACCCGGTCATTGTCCCGAGAGGTCGGCGAGGACGGCATCTGCGTCAATACTTTGGCGCCGGGTCTGACCATGAGCGAGAACGTCATCGCCAACCGGGATGAGCAGCGCGCGATGGGTCACGACTTCGTCCTCAATTCCAGAGCCTTCAAACGGGAACAGATGCCCGAGGATCTGGTCGGGGCGCTGCTGTTTCTATCCTCCAGCGACAGCGATTTCATGACCGGGCAATGCATCGTTGTCGATGGCGGCTCGGTCAATCATTAAGGCAAAAACAATGGACATCGGCATACATCTCCTGGACGAGAACGAACGCGCTATCCTTGACGCGCATTACCCGGCCTTTTCGGGAGAAGAAATTTCCGCGCGGCGCGATAGGGTTTTTGCCGAAATGGCGGAGCAGACCGTCGATGCGCTGGTTGTCGCCGAATATGAGTTCTCCGGCGGCGCGGTGCAGTGGCTGAGCAACTGGCCGGCGACCACGACAGCGGTGCTGCTGTTGGTGCCGGGTAAACCGGCGCAACTGATCGTCGAGCATTACAACCATATGCCTCATGCGGGACAGATGGCGACGGACGCCGAGGTGATATGGGGAGAGCGCAAACCCTTCGAGGTGGCGCGCGACCGGCTCAAAAAGATATTGCCGTCGGGTGGGCGCCTCGGGGTCATCGGGCGCCTGGCACCGGACGCGCAATCGAGCATCGCGGCCGATGCCTCCGAGGTCGTGGACATGAACGCAACCTACGGCCGATTGCGCTTGGTGAAAACCGATGCGGAGATAAGCTGGCTCAAGATCGGTGCGCTGCTCTCCGACATGGCGTTGCAGGCAATGGTCGACACGGTTACGCCGGGGATCACCGAACGGGAACTCTCAGCCGCGACCCAAGCCGCTTATCTGCCGCACGGGGGCGCTCATGTTATTGAGTTCATGGGTGTGACCCAGATGGCGGATCCCCATTGCTGTGTGCCGCCACAATTTCCCTCCACCCGCCGGTTTCGCGAAGGCGATGTCCTGGTCACCGAGATTACGTCCCATTTCTGGAATTATTCGGGCCAGGTCCTTCGTACCATGACGATCGGCGCAGAGCCGACCTCGCTGTACCAAGATCTCCATGATGCCGCGACCCGCGTTCTCACCGATATTGAGGCGACGCTTCGGCCCGGCTGTACGGCGCAGGACATCATCGATGTCTCCTCGAGCATCGAAGATGCCGGCTTCACGATCTGGGACGATTTGACCCACGGTTACGGCGGCGGTTATTTGGCGCCGGTTCTAGGGTGCGCCAGCCGACCGTCAGGCCCGGTTCCCGATTTTACCTTTCAGAAGAATATGACCCTGGTGGTTCAACCCAACATCATCACCCCCGATGCCAAGGCCGGCGTGCAGACCGGCGGGTTGGTGCGGATCACCAAAGATGGTTGCGAGCGGTTGCAGCGCTATCCCAGCGGGTTGATCAGGATATAGCCGGCACTTCAAACCGCAGGGGCTCGATTTTTCCGTCAAAAATTTCTTCGACGCGGCCGGTGGATAACGGATAGCCGAATTGGGCATTTCTCATGCGAATGCGGGCCTTCATCTGGTCCTTCGTGATGGTCTCGAAGAGCGACCAGCCGTCCGGGTCCAATCCCTCGTCATCCAGGCCGACGATGCCTTTCATCATATGTTCCAATTCGTCATCCAGGACGACTTGGCAGGCCTTGGCGATGGCGTCTTCGATCTTACCTTTACCGGCCCGCCTCGCGCCTTCGCGGTAAAGCGTGCAATATCCGCCTTCGGTAAACCGGCAGGCACGGGCGCCCAAGTCACCATGCAGTTTCCGATGGGATTGGCGAAGTTCGCCGAGGGCTTGGTTCTCGGCCCATTCGTCCGCCTCGCCGGAAGCCTGGATATTGAGCGGCGGATCGCCGGCGCCGCGGATGAGGTCGTAGACGTCGGCGAACATGACATAATGGCGAAATTCTTCGTACAGCGTTTCAGCCATCTCGAGCACTTCATGACGGTCGACCTCCGTTTCCAGGCGCGGGAAGGCATCGCGCATCATCTCCAGGGGCCCGAGATACATTCCGAGTTCGGTATCCATCAGGTGGATTGAATCCCAGAACTCTTTTTTGCACTGGCGGCGGAGCCACAGCATGTCCGACTCGCGGGATCGCTTGGGCGAGTCGAAATAGGTGCGGACGACTTCGGCCTCGCCCGCCCAGAGCGGTGCCACGGCTTCTACGGTTCGGGCAAGTTCAGCGCTCATCTTCATGTTGGTCCGCTCCAGTTTTGAGGCTAATATCAAAAACGGTAACAACGGTTTATTCGCTTGTCCAACGGGATGCTTCTAATCCCATTTGTCGGCCCCTAGACTGCATCCTCGATACCCAATTCGACCGCCTACCGGAGCTGCGCAGATGACAATGATCCCAGCGAATGGATGGAATTTTGATTGCGAGATCACCGGTGAGGGGCCGGATCTCATTTTTATCCATGGTGAGATTCACGGCACCGAATATTGGGAACATCAGATTGCCGAATTCTCCAAGGACCATCGCTGCCTAGTTTATCATCGGCGTGGACACGGCCCCACCGGTGCGCCGGGCGGTGGTTATGAGCTGGAGAACCAGCGCCGCGATCTGGAAGCATTGATCGCGCATTTTGATATTACCGATCCGGTTATCGCTGCCGTTGCGTTCGGCACGACCATTGCCGCCGATTATGCGATCCATCATCCCGACAAGGCCCGGGGTATCGTTTTGGTCGCCTGGAGCGAGCTTCATGAAGCAAATCTTTATTTCGACCGTTGGGTCAAAGCGAATGAGCGGGTCACGCACATTTTGGAACATAAAGGCCGGGATGCGTTGATCGAATTTTTAAGGCAAGAAGGCGGGCGCAGTCTGTACCTCGTCATTCCCCTAGACTCGCCGATCCGCGAAGCCTGTATCCGGATGTTCGCGGGCCATCCGTTGGAGGAGTATGCAAAAGGAATGCTCGAATTTGCGACCTCGGTTCCGGATTTGATCGCACCGTTTTCCGCGCTGCCGATCCCGGTGCTGGGGGTCTGCGGCGCCCTTGATCCCTTTACCG
>JAQCKY010000188.1 GCA_027592155.1 Pseudomonadota bacterium | reverse complement strand
GCGACGATGCCCTCTCCCGCGCCCGGTTTGAATTCCGCTGGGAAGACCAGTTTAACCTGTCCCTCGACCCGGAGACCGCTCGCCTTTACCACGATCAGACTTTGCCGAAAGAGGCTCATAAGGTGGCCCACTTCTGTTCCATGTGCGGGCCGAAGTTCTGCTCCATGAAGATATCTCAGGATATCCGGGACGAAGCAGCGAAGGGCGGTTTCGGCGATGCAGAAAAAGGCATGGCGGATATGGCGGAGAAATACCGCAATGGCGGCGACCTCTACATGCCCGCTGAAGACGTCAAAACCGATACGGTGCAAACCGAAGCGGCAGAGTAATCCCCAGCGGAGAAAAATCTGATGCTCAGAGGTTTGAAGCTTTTCGTGGCAGCCGTCCTAACTCTCTCGGCGGTTGCCACAGCTAACGCCATCGAACGCCGCGGCGGCACAGAGGCTCAGTACGTCGCTGTCCAAAAGTTCCACGACGATACGGTCAAACGCTTCAACCAGGGGGACCTGGAAGGCTCAGTGAACGACTACCTCGATCGCCTGCGCGTGGCGCACACCAAGCGTATGCAAATTGTCGGACGGGATGCTCTTGAAGAAAGTTGGGGCAAAGCGTTCGCATCGACGTCGAAGCCTTACATCCTTTCCGAAATTATCGAAATGGAAGTGAACGGTGACGAAATCGGTGATTGGGCCTACATAATTTGCGATTTTGCTTCCATGGTCATTGATCAGGAAACCGGCAAACCGGCCGGCGATGCTGTCAACGGTCGCTACCTCGCGCTCCTGGAAATGACTGCGTAAGGCTGGAAGGTTCTTCTGGATATTGACAACGGAGCCGCTGGGGCAGCGCCCCACCTCGAAAAACGGCTACTCGATCATTTAATACAGTAATGCGCAGATTTACAGTCCTCACTCTATGCGTTCCGCTTCTTACTGCTTGCGCCAGTAGTGGTCCGTACTCTGTCGGAGATGACTTCAAAGACTGCGGGACTTGCCCTGAGATGGTCGTCATTCCAGCCGGGCAGTTTCAGATGGGCGCGCCTGACGACGAAACAGATCGCGGCAACGATGAAGGCCCGGTTCGTATCGTAACCATCGCCAAGCCTTTTGCCGTGGGTAAATACGAAGTTACGCGCAAACAGTTTGCCGCCTTCGTCAATGAGACCGGTCACTGGGGCAACGCCCGTTGTCTGATCTGGAATCGAAGCCAGTTGGCTTTTGATGACGCCCGGTCCTGGCTCGACCCCGACTATGACGTCAGCGACGATCATCCGATGGTCTGCGTCAGTTGGTGGGATGCCGTCGCTTATGCAAATTGGTTATCTAAAAGCACCGGCCACACCTATCGTCTGCCCGCTGAAGCCGAATGGGAGTACGCCGTGCGGGGTGGCACTGAAGGCGCCCACTCCTTCCCGGGCGGAGAAACCAACGTCTGCGCCTATGGCAACGTGTCTGATCTCAGCGCCAAAGCTGAAGTTCCCGAATGGAACGCCGTTCAATGCGACGACGGGGTTGGCTTCGGAACCGCCCCCGTCGGATCATACTTGCCCAACGGTTTCGGCCTCTACGACACCATTGGCAACGTTTGGGAATGGATGGCGGATTGCTATCGTGACTCATTCGCGGGCGCCCCAACAGACGGCTCAACTTGGGGCAACGGCGGAGTCTGCAATGCGGTGCTGGATCGCGGAGGCGGCTTCAGCAACGTCTTTCCCGGTCACTTGCGTGCGGCCAATCGCAGCAAGGCCCCCTCCCCCCATATTGCGGTGTATTCGCTCGGGTTCAGGCTTGTCCGGGACTTAGAGCCAAGCAACTAAGGTCGAGGCTACAAACCCCAACGCTGCTTCAGAGCTGGACCTGCAAAACCGGCTGAAGGGCCAAGGCCCTCGGCGATCCGGATCAACTGATTGTACTTGGCCAAACGATCCGACCGCGACAATGATCCGGTTTTGATCTGGCCGCAGTTGGTCGCCACCGCAAGGTCGGCAATCGTGGCGTCTTCGGTTTCACCTGAGCGATGCGATATCACCGCCGTATAACTTGCCTTATGGGCCATCTCGACGGCTTTCAAAGTCTCCGTCAGCGTGCCGATCTGATTGACCTTCACCAGAATTGAGTTGGCAACTCCTTTGGCGATACCGTCGCGCAGACGATCCGGGTTGGTCACGAACAAATCATCCCCCACCAACTGTACTCTGCTGCCAATCGCATCGGTCAGCGCTTTCCATCCGTCCCAGTCGTCTTCGGCCATCCCGTCCTCAATCGACACAATGGGATAACGTGAGGTCAGGTCTTCGTAGAACTTCACCATACCGGCCGCATCGAGCTTTTTGCCTTCGCCGGCCATATTGTAGACGCCGTCCTTGAAGAACTCGGTTGAAGCCGAATCAAGCGCCAGCACAACATCCACGCCCGGCTTATACCCGGTGGATTCAATCGCCTTCATAATGAACCCGAGAGCCGCGTCGGCGCTGGCGATGTTTGGCGCAAATCCGCCTTCGTCGCCAACATTGGTATTGTGTCCGGCGTCACTCAGTTGCTTTTTCAAGGCGTGGAAAATTTCAGCGCCCATCCGGATGACTTCCACGCCATCGTCTGCACCAACCGGCATCACCATGAACTCTTGAATGTCGATGGGATTATCCGCGTGTTCGCCGCCATTGATGATGTTCATCATCGGCACCGGCAGCACATGGGCCGCAGCACCGCCAATATAACGATAGAGCTCAAGGCCGGCGTCATCCGCCGCCGCTTTCGCAACCGCCAAAGACACCCCAAGAATCGCATTCGCCCCGAGCCGGGATTTGTTTGGTGTACCGTCCAAGTCGATCAACGTTTGGTCGATATGACGCTGTTCGTCAGCATCGAATCCAGACAAGGCCTGGAAAATTTCGTCGTTCACGGCGTCAACCGCCTTGAGCACGCCCTTGCCGTTATAGCGGTCCTTATCGCCGTCGCGCAGTTCTACCGCTTCATGGGCGCCCGTCGAAGCGCCTGAAGGCACCGCAGCACGGCCGCTCGCGCCCGTGTCGAGAATAACATCAACCTCGACTGTCGGATTGCCACGGCTATCCAAGATTTCCCGGGCCGCAATGTCGATAATGGAACTCATGGAAGAAATCCTCTTTGGCTAACAGGTCTTAAGTCGTCGAGGTTACGGCAAAACAATTAGATTTGCCTTGGCAATTTCGTCGAGCGCTTTCAGGGTCGCAAGAATACCCGGCATGTCATGCAGATGAATCATATTTGGTCCATCGGACGGCGCATTGTCCGGATCGGCATGAGTTTCCATAAACACCGCGGCCACGCCGACGGCCACAGCAGCGCGGGCAATCACCGGCGCGAACTCGCGCTTACCACCCGAACTCGTACCCTGCCCGCCCGGTTGCTGCACTGAATGAGTCGCATCTATCACAACCGGATAGCCAGTCTGGGCCATCTGCGGCAAAGCCCGCATATCGGTAACCAGGGTGTTGTAACCAAAGGAGACACCACGCTCAGTCAGGAGAATTCTATCATTGCCGGTTGAGGCCACTTTGGCGGCGACGTTCTTCATATCCCACGGCGCGAGAAACTGTCCCTTCTTGACGTTGATCACGGCCCCGGTTTCTCCCGCGGCTATGAGCAAATCCGTCTGACGGCAAAGGAAGGCTGGAATTTGCAGCACATCCGACACTTCAGCGACTAGGGCGCAGTGCTCTTTCTCATGAACGTCCGTGAGCGTCGGCAGGCCTGTAGCTTCCCGGACATCAGCGAACACCTGGAGGGATTTCTCAAGGCCAAGGCCGCGTTGTCCGGCCACGCTGGTGCGGTTGGCTTTGTCATAGGAACTTTTGTAGATGATCGCCACACCGGCCGCTTCGCCCATCTCTTTTAAGGCGCTGGCCATCTCCAAAGCATGGTCGCGGCTTTCGATCTGGCACGGCCCGGCAATCACGACAAATGGCAAATCATTGCCGACAGAGTAAGGCCCTACGGTGACATGGCGTGGCGCGGTGCTATCCATATTAAGCGGGTCTTCCGGTCAGGCGGCTAAACCAGCCGCGATTGGGCCACAGCCGCTGCGATAAACGACGTAAACAGCGGATGTGGATCGAAGGGCTTAGACTTAAGCTCAGGATGAAACTGGACTCCGATAAACCACGGGTGATCCTCATATTCAATGATCTCAGGCAACACACCATCTGGCGATAAACCTGAGAATTTCAAGCCCGCAGCTTCTAACTTCTCACGGTAAGCGATGTTCACTTCATAGCGGTGACGATGGCGCTCCGAAATGCTGGAGGACCGGTAAATGTCCGCCACCCTGGTTCCTGAGACCAGATTACAGGCATAGGCACCGAGCCGCATGGTTCCGCCAAGATCATCTTCCTCGCCACGCTGCTCGACCTGATTGCCCTTTGACCATTCAGTCATCAGGCCAACAACCGGGTCTTTGGCATGACCGAATTCAGTCGAAGATGCTCCGTCCAATGCCGCCATATTCCGGGCCGCTTCGATCACCGCCATCTGCATCCCGAAGCAAATGCCGAAAAACGGGACGTTGCGTTCCCGGGCGAATTGCACCGCTTTGATTTTTCCTTCAGAGCCGCGCGACCCAAATCCGCCGGGCACAAGAATGCCATGGACATGTTCAAGATGTTGAACCGCATCTTCCCGTTCAAAAATCTCTGAATCAATCCAGTCGAGTTTAACCTCAACATTGTTGGCGATGCCGCCATGGGTCAAAGCTTCGGATAAGGATTTATAAGCATCTGGCAATTGCACGTATTTGCCGACCACGGCGATGGTGACTTCACCCTCCGGCCGGCGCACGGCCTCAACTATATTTTTCCATATTGTCAGGCTAGGTTTGCTATCAAGCGGCAACCGGAAATGACGGCACACCACCATATCCAAGCCTTGCTCGTGATAAGCTATCGGCACGGCATAGATGGAATCCACATCCAATCCCGGAATCACACAATCCTGGCGGACGTTACAGAACAACGCGATCTTGCGCCGTTCTGCTTCCGGCATGGGCTGCTCCATCCGGCAGATCAACACTTGGGGCTGAATGCCAAGACCGAGCAGTTCTTTAACCGAGTGCTGAGTCGGCTTGGTCTTGAGTTCACCCGCCGCCGCAATGAAGGGAACCAGGGTGAGATGGATAAACAGGGAGCGTTCAGGCCCAAGCTCGTTGCCAAGCTGACGGATCGCTTCCAGAAAAGGGAGGCTCTCGATATCACCAACGGTGCCGCCGATTTCACACAAGACAAAGTCTTCGCCATTTAAATCGGCTTGGACGAAATCTTTAATCTCATCCGTCACATGCGGAATGACCTGGACCGTCGCGCCCAGGTAATCGCCCCGTCTCTCTTTCGCAATCACATCCGAGTAAATACGACCGGTTGTGACGTTATCGCTTTGCCGCGACGGTACCCCGGTGAAGCGCTCGTAATGGCCAAGATCTAGATCGGTCTCTGCCCCATCGTCGGTGACAAAAACCTCACCATGCTGGAACGGACTCATCGTGCCCGGATCAACATTCAAATAGGGGTCAAGTTTCCTAAGGCGGACCGAATATCCGCGGGCCTGCAGCAACGCACCAAGAGCGGCTGAAGCGAGACCTTTTCCGAGGGAAGAAACCACACCGCCGGTGATAAATATAAACCGCGTCATGGACCGCTAATG
>JAQCKY010000187.1 GCA_027592155.1 Pseudomonadota bacterium | reverse complement strand
AACGGTTCGAGATTTCAGAGATTGTTCATCGGGAAAAATCCGATTTTCAGGATATTTTAATTTTCGACTCCGCGTATTTTGGCCGAGTTTTGGTCCTCGATGATATTGTCCAGACCACGGAACGCGATGAATTCGCCTACCACGAGATGCTGGTCCATGTGCCGATCATGTCACAAGGTGCGGCACGAAGAGTCCTGATCATCGGGGGTGGTGACGGCGGATGTTTGCGTGAAGTTCTCCGCCACGACACCATCGAGCTCGCCAGGCTGATCGACATCGACGGCGCGGTGATCGAGAGCTGCCGTAAATATATGCCGTCCCTGAGCGCCGGCGCCTTCGACGATCCCCGGGCGGACGTTCGCGTCGCCGATGGCTTAGCCCATATTCGTGATACGGACGAAACCTACAATGTGATAATCGTGGATTCCACCGATCCGGTTGGGCCGGGAGAGGTTTTGTTTTCGGACGAATTTTATCAGAACTGCAGATCGAAGCTGACCGCCGGCGGCATTGTCGCGACCCAATCGGGTATCCCTTTTTTTCAGGCTCAGGAATTATCCGACACCGTCATGCGGTTGAGGCGCGTGTTTGATAATGCCGGGGCTTATCTGACCGTCGTGCCGACCTATGTCGGTGGATATATGGCATTGGGCTGGGCGACCGACGGTCAGCCCCTGAACGAGCGCGACCACGCTGGGTTGGAGGAACGGATCGACAACGCCGCCCTCGATACGCGGTACTATAACGCGGCGACCCACCAGGCTGCTTTTGCTCTGCCGCCCTTCATTCAGACGCTGCTTCGCTAACCGCCGTTAAAGCTTTCAATCAAGCTGCCGACGATCAGGAACCAGCCGTCCACCAGCACGAAAAATATGATCTTGAACGGCAGCGCGATGATAATCGGCGGGAGCATCATCATGCCCATGGACATCAAGACCGAAGCGACGACCATGTCGATGACCAGAAAAGGGACAAACACGAGAAAGCCTATTTCAAACGCCCGCCGCAGTTCGCTGATCATGAAGGCGGGAATGAGGGACTTTAGGGGTATCGCTTCGGGGGTTTCCGGCGGCGGTAATCAACGCCACCTAGTTCCATTTATCGTCCTCCACCGTCGCGTCCGGCACCCTTTATGGTTTATTCATCGACAGGCCGGCGCTGCGGGCCTGTTGTCCGTTAAGAGCTGCTTCAAGCTCATCCAGCCCACTCAATATCGAAGCAAAGGCGTCGATCATCTCGGTCGCGCCGATCCCGGCGTCGGTCCCGGGGTTGCGTGCCACAAGTTCATGTAACTGGCCGGCCATGCCTTCCAACTCACGAAGGTCAACTTGCTCTCCGGCGTCCAAGGCCTTGCGGGACGACTCGATCATCTGGATCACATCGGCGATTCTTGTCGGAATGTCGGCGGCGCTAGACTCGTTCATCAGCGGTCTCCTTGTCATTGCTTTCGCCCGTCGTTTGATCGTCCGGTCCTTGACCGCTCATGCCCGCATTGGCTCGATATACGTAGGACAATATTTCGGCGACGGCGGCGAAAGCCTCGATGGGGATATCGCTTTCCACGTCGATGGCCGCCAAGACATCGATCAGGTCCGCATCTTCGCGAACCTTGATATCGTTAGCCCAGGCGATTTGAAGGATTTGCTCGGCGACACCGCCCTCACCTTTGGCGATGATGCGCGGCATGGCCGGGGTTCCAGACTGAGCCTGACTGGAATCCTTAATCGCCACCGCACGCGGCTTGCGTGGTTTGGGGGTAATATTAGGCTCCGCGGCGCGAGGTTCTACCCCATCACGCACGGACCGTGACTGCTTGTCGTCGGTGTTTTCCACCGTATCCCACCACCGAATTTATCGGATTGTTAATTATCCGAAGAGCATCGCCGAACAAGTTTAAAAAGGCCTTAAGAGGGGAGGTTCGGGACGACTTTAACGAGCAGCGGGCGGTTCTTTATCCATCTTGATGCCGGCCAGGAAGCGGTAATAGGCGACCGCCCTATTTTTGAACGATTTGGGCGACAATCGGGCCAGTAAACTTGCTTCGGTAATCCGGACAAGGGTGTAGTAGCGCCATATTTCCGATGATTCGCGCTCTAAATAATACAGCTGTTGAAAGGCGCCGCTATCGACCGCATCGAATATCGCCAGGCCCAGAGGCGTGACGTTTGTGCTCTCGAATACGATACGATCATCGGTTCTTTCCCGCACCCGGGCTTGATAGACGACGCCTCGAACCAGATTATTCTCCTCGTTGTAGTAGTGGATCGTCTTTCCGGTTTGCACGTCGTCATCCGAGAAATCAGCGCGCCGCAACGATTTTTTGGGCCCTGTCAGCGCCCAGGCATCGCTGAACAGGCGGCGCCATACATCCCGGGAATCCGACCAGTAGATGACCTCCTTCAGCTCCGATATATGGGCAATCCGTTGGGCCAGCAGCGCGCTGTCGCCGGTATGGCGAAACCGCCCCGCGGCCGCCAGGATGATCGCCGCCGGACCGGCCTTCCAGCCGGTCCAGCCATCGGGCAGCGCGTCGCCGGCTACGATGTGGATATTCAGGGGTGCTCCCGGAGCGCTGTAGGCCGGATGGACGTCGCCGGTACAGGGGATGACGGGAAGCATCGGCGTTTGGGCATTCCCCAGCCCCGGCAATCCGATCAGCAGCGAAAACAGAATGCCGAATATTAGAGACTTTGAATTCATTCGCTCTCGAATACGATCAAGAGATCTTTGGCATTTACCTGCGCGCCGACGGTCACAACCACCTCATCGACAACCCCGTCTCGTTCAGCCGTGACCGCCGTTTCCATCTTCATGGCTTCGAGTGACAGTAAGGTGTCGCCGCGAAGAACTTTCTTACCTTTCTCCACGACAATCCCCGCAACGGTGCCGGGCATCGGCGCGGGGACGTGATCGGGATTGCCGTCCTCCGCTTGGCGGGCCTGGGGACGGGTGGCCTCTTGGTTTTTATCTTCGATCCGAACCGATCGCGGCTGACCGTTGAGTTCGAAGAACACGGTGCGGATGCCGTCTTCATCGACATCGCCCAACGCGAGAAACCTCAGGATCAGCGTCTTGCCACGCTCGATCTCAATGGCGATTTCCTCGCCCGGTTCCATACCGAAAAAGAAGGCCCGGGTCGGGACGTTGGTCACCTGGCTGAAACTTCTGAGGTGGCGGGCGAAATCGACGAAAACGTCCGGATACATCAGATAGGAGCCAAGCTCCTGATTGGAAATATTTCGCCCGATCTTTTGTTGAGCTTCTTTGCGGGCAGCGTCCAAATCGACCGGTGGCATGACCGAACCGGGGCGTACCGTAATCGGCGTTTCGCCTTTCAGAACTTTTTCCTGTAGCGCTTTCGGAAATCCGCCCGGCGGCTGGCCCAATTCGCCGTTAAAGAAGGAGATGACCGAGCCCGGGAAGGCGATCTCCTTGTCAGGGTTCATCACGTCCTCGGCGGAAAGATTGCCGGTGATCATCATCAGCGCAAGATCGCCGACCACCTTCGAGGTCGGGGTCACCTTGACGATATCGCCGAACATCTCATTTACCTTGGCGTAGGTGTCGGCGACCTCGGGCCAACGGCGATCGATGCCCATGGACCGGGCTTGCTGGCGAAGATTGGTGTACTGGCCACCGGGAATTTCGTGGATATAGACATCGGATGCGCCGGATTTAAAGTCCGCTTCGAACCCGGCATAAAAATGCCGGACATGCTCCCAATAGGTCGAAATCTTGCGGAGCGCGTCTTTATCCAATTGGGTGTCCCGGTCGGTGTTCCGCAATGCCTCCGCAATCGCCCCCAGATTGGGCTGAGAGGTGAGCCCGCTCATGGAATCAAGTGCCGCATCGGCCGCATCCGCCCCGGCTTCGGCCGCCGCCAGAACGCTTGCCGCCGAGATGCCGCTGGTATCGTGGGTATGGAAGTGAATGGGAAGGTCGGTTTCTTCCTTGAGGGCTTTGACCAAAATCCGCGCGGCATCGGGTTTACAGAGCCCCGCCATATCCTTGATGCCCAGGATGTGCGCTCCTGCATCCGCGAGCTCGCGGGCAAGGCTTACATAATATTTGAGATCGTATTTCGACCGGTCTGGATCGGTGATATCGCCGGTGTAACAGATCGAGGCTTCACACAGCTTGCCGGTTTCAAGAACCGCGTCCATCGCCACGCGCATATTTTCGACCCAGTTCAGGGCGTCGAATATACGGAAAAGATCGATGCCGCCGTCCGCCGCCTCTTGGACGAAATAGCGGACCACATTATCGGGATAGTTTGTATAGCCGACCGCGTTTGAGGCCCGAAGAAGCATCTGCAGCAACAAGTTCGGCATGCGTTCGCGCAAGATCGCCAGGCGCTCCCACGGGCATTCCTTGAGGAAGCGCATGGCGACGTCGAACGTCGCTCCGCCCCAGCATTCCATCGAAAACATGTCCGGCGTGAGAGCTGCGTAAGCCGGCGCAATCGCCGCCAAGTCCTTGGTGCGGACCCGGGTGGCCAACAGCGATTGGTGTGCATCGCGCATGGTCGTATCGGTGATCAGCAGCCGCTTTTGGTCCAGCATCCACTGGCCGAATTTCTCCGGCCCCAACTCATCGAGCAGCTGTTTCGACCCGGGCGGGGTTATTTTGGGCAAGGGATGGGGCAGGGGTGGCGCGCCGACAAACTCCGCCAGTTTTTGGCCTTTGGTTTCCTCGCCGCCATTGACGATGACGTCGCCGACAAAATTCAATAGCCGGGTCGCACGGTCCCGGCGAACCGGAAACTTGAATAATTCCGGTGTCGTATCGATAAAGTTGGTGGTGTAGTCGGCGGACAGAAAGCTCTTATGGGCAATGAGTGCTTCGAGGAACCGCAGATTGGTTGAAACACCCCGGATCCGAAATTCCCGCAAGGCCCGGTTCATTCGGGCGATGCTGTCCTCAGGGGTCGGCGCCCAGGTCGTCACCTTGACCAGCAGGGAGTCGTAATAGCGCGTGATGAGCGCACCGGCGAACGCCGTGCCGGCGTCCAGCCGCACCCCAAAACCGGCGGCACTTCGATAGGCGGTCAATCGGCCATAGTCCGGAACAAATCCGTTTTCCGGATCTTCGGTGGTGATGCGGCACTGCAAAGCATGGCCATACATGCGAATTTCTTCCTGCACCGGCACGCCGCTTTCCGGCTCGCCGATCTTGGCCCCTTGGGCGATGCGAATTTGCGCCTGGACCAGATCGATCCCGGTGATCCAATCCGTGACCGTATGCTCGACCTGAATCCTCGGATTGACCTCGATGAAATAAAACAGGCCGGTATCCGCGTCCTGAAGGAACTCGACCGTTCCGGCGTTTTCGTAACCCGCGGCCCGCCCGATCTTCAGACCCTGATTACAGAGATCGGTTCGTGCCTGATCATCGAGGAAGCTCGCAGGCGCGCGCTCAACCACCTTTTGGTGGCGGCGCTGAACCGTGCAATCACGCTCATAGAGATGAACCAGGTTGCCATGCCGGTCGCCCAAAATTTGAACCTCGACATGGCGCGGATTGAGGACGAGTTTTTCGAGGTAAACCTCGCCATTGCCAAACCCGGCCTCGGCTTCGCGCCGCGCCTGGGTCACTTGTTCGATCAGCGCGGCTTCATCCCGCACCTCGCGCATGCCACGGCCACCGCCGCCCCAGGTCGCTTTGACCATGACGGGGATACCGATTTCGGCCGCGATGGCTTTG
>JAQCKY010000186.1 GCA_027592155.1 Pseudomonadota bacterium | reverse complement strand
CCATCAATGGGGCAATCCGACAGCGGCCAGCCGGATGGCCTTCGTGATGATCGGCGGAACCTTCGACCCGCCCTCCGCACCAGGGGAAAGCAAATCATGAGTTTCAACCCCCAGCCTATACGCCGGGTCGTTACGGGCCGGAACGCGAACGGCAAATCCTGTGTGCTCTATGACAGCGATGCGCCCTTGGTCCGGGATCTGTCGCGGGGGGGGAAAATGACCGACTGCTGGGTGTTCACCGAAAGCCCAGCGAATATCGGCGGCAAAGACGACCGAGGGAGTGGTCCCTTTGTCTTCGAGCCGCCAACCCATGGCGCCCATCTGCGCATCGTCGATTCGGCGCCGCCGCCCTCCGCCGAAGAGGTGGCGGCGACGCTGGATGAAGCGTCAACCGTCGCCTTTAACGCCGGACAGACCGGCGACCGGGGCGGCGAAACCACCACCCGCACCCGCAACCACAAAACCGAATCGGTGGATTACGGCATCGTCGTCAGCGGCGAACGCACCCTGGTTCTCGACAGCGGCGAACTGGTGATGAGGCCGGGCGATATCGTCGTTCAGGTTGGGAATTTTCACGCTTGGGACAACAACCGCGATCACAGCCGGATGGCCTTTGTCATGATCGGCGGCACGTTTGGAGGAAAAAGCAATGAGTAACCCCAGCATTAAACCGACCCGCCGTATCGTCACCGTCGAGGACAGCGACGGCACCTCCATCGCCTGCGCCGACGGCCCCTCTCCCGATGTCCGCACCGATCCGGCACGGCCGGGTTTCGCATCGACCCGGATCTGGCTGACCGAGGGCACGCCGGCGCCGATCGTCGGTGTGCGCGAGACGCTTGACCTCGCCCATAGCCTCCGGCCGCCATCAGAGGGATCCGTCTGCCGCGTGCTGACGATCCCTCCGGATACCGACAATGTCACCGAGGGGGAAGTTAGGGCTTACTTCGAGACCATGGGATCGCCAGACGTTTGCCGCTGCGGCGACGGAACCCACCCCTATATGCAATGCACGGACAGCTTGGATTTTTGCATCGTGTTGGAAGGCGAAATCACGCTGGTGCTGGACATGGAAGAAGTCAGCCTAAAGGCCGAGGATACGGTCATCCTGCAGGGCGGCAACCATGCCTGGAGCAACCGGTCGGACCGGTCCTGCAGGCTGTTTATCTCACAGCATGACGGAACCGCCTGAAGCCGTGACGCCTAGAGCGGGTCTCCGGGCGGTTCCATGCCAAGCCCGGGGATGATCAGGACCTCTGTTTTCTGCGGCAGGGTCGCACGGCTTGCTTCGAGCACCGCACCTTTCTGGATCTTGACCGGATAGAGATGCTTCACCTGCTCGCCGAATTCCATGGCGTTACCGACAAAATTGCAATGCATCGGCACGACCAACCGGGGTTTCAGCAACGCGATATTGTGCAAGACCTCTTCGATGCTGTTGGTAATGCGGCGGTCGGCGGCGACCAGCATGACGTCGACCCGGCCAACACCGGCGACGGTCTTCTCATCCAGCGCGTGACGCAGGTTACCGAAATGGGCAATACAGACACCCGCTGCCTCGAAGACAAAAATTGAGCTGTTGTTGAAGAAGCTGAAGCCCTGACCTTCAATATTGGTCGGCAGGTTATAGACCCGCATATCTTTGTAGCGCATGTGGTGGCGCTGGATCCCGCCTTCTTCTTTCCAGCCGCGCAGCACGTACTTGATGGCCGGATCGGGACTGTCCGTCGAGTGAGTCGAATGGCCGGTATTCATCGTGACAAGATCGGGCAAGCCGGGCGGGCGAACAAAATCATTGTAATCGGTCACCGCCTTCACGCCCTGAGTCGTTTCGATCAGGAACGACGAATGACCGGCAAAGGTGAGGCGTACCGAGCCCGCCGGGACATCGGCCACCTGAAAGGCTGCGCGATGCAGCATCGGGCCGTTGTGAACGAGGCCGAGCCCGCAGGGCTGTGGATTCTTGCTGAGTTGTTGCGCTTGCGCCAAGGCTTGGCTGCCGTGGGACGGAATCGCCGTCGCGGAGATCGCCGCAATGCCCGCCGCGTAAAGGAATGACCGTATCATGAGACCGCTCCTAGAGTGTTGTTTCGTTTCCCGTATCATTTGGGAATCCTGAATAAAATGCAACAGGCGGTGTTACACGTTCTTGCGACAATCGAGGATTGCGACTTCCAACGCCCGCCAATCCGGCGCCCCGTCCTCCGGCGTGATGACTTCAAGGCGGCTATCCCGCCGGTAGGCGATTGGGGAAACGGTTACGTCATTCCGGGCCCGATCGATCAAAACCCACTCAGTGTCGGTCCTGAAGACCCCCTTGAGCCGTTCGACGATACTTGCTTTGGCAAAACCCGTCAGGCCCGGTGGACCGAGCAAATCGAGTAGCCGGTCCCGGTCAAAAATGTCGTCATTCGAAAATATCCAACCGCAAGCATGATATCCGGTGCCGCTGTTTTCAAACCGCTGAACGCCGTCCTGTCCTGTGTTCATTTGCGGGCCAGTTGCCGCACCATGGCTGTGCAGGTCGGGGAAGAGCGGTGCCCGGCTTCCATCGCCGCGAAAATCCAGCAGTGTGCGGTCAATTTCAGCCTGAACGGCGGTCCCGATCCAGGCTTTGGCAGGGAACAGCGCTTCCGCCCATATTTGGAAGCTTGTCAGCTGTTCCTCGGTTGCCAAATCCGCCTTGTTGGCGATCAAGACGTCGGCCAGATGAACCTGATCGCGGAACACCGGCGCTTCTTGAATGCGCGGATCGCCGGCAAACCGAGGATCGACCAGGCAGATGACGGCCTGCAGGTCGATGGCGTCGGCCAAAGGCTCGGTTCGTAACTCATCGATAATACCGGCGGGATGACCGAGCCCGGTCGGCTCGATCAACAATCGATCGGGCCGGGCTTGGCGAAGCAGTTCGGTAACCGCGACCCGCATCGGCAGGTTCATGGCGCAACACATGCAGCCACCCGAAATTTCGCGAATCACAACGCCGCTGTCGGTAGTTTGATCGTCGGTTCCGAACGCTGCCTGGTCGATGGGAACATCGCCGAACTCGTTGACCAGCACGGCCCAGCGCTCACCGGTCGGCTTGTGTTTGAGGAAATTGCGAATCGCCGTAGTTTTGCCCACGCCGAAAAATCCGGTGATCAGGTTTGTCGGAACATTTTCAATACGGCGAGGGGCGGAGGACATCCTGCCCTAAAAGAGCGTAAACAGCACGCCGAGACCAACAAGGGCCATCAGCGGCACCGATGTGACGCAGGCGACAACGGCCAAAGTAAGCCCGACAATCCCGAACGCGATCTGGCCTTTGGCGAGGGCCACAATCGAAAAAATGAGGCCAAGCGGTCCGAATAGAAATCCGACTGTGAAGACACCCAGCAAGCCCACAATAACCGCCATGAAGCCGGCAACGTTGCTCTTGCGCCTTGCCTCCAGGGACAGTGGAGGCATGCCGCCGCGACCTTGATCGCTCATACAGGTTTCCTATTTGCCGATTTAGTCCGCCATTGTCGTCGAGACGTTACGCCAAAGCAACAGCCCGGATAGCGTCTGGGGTGAAGGGCAGGTTGCGCGGCCGGAGGCCGGTAGCGTTATAGATGGCGTTGGCGATGGCACCGGCGGTCGGGCCCGAGGTCGCCTCGCCGGCACCGAGGAATTTTTCGCCCGGCCGCTCCATCAAGATTGTTTCAACGTCGGGGATGTTATCGAACCGTAAGATCGGATAGGTCTCCCAATCGCGGCTGGTGATGCCGTCTTTATCGAAGTTTACCCCCTCATACAGCGTCCAGCTTGCGGCCTGGAGCATCCCGCCCTCCAGCTGCGCGGTCAGGCCCTCGGGGTCCACCACTTGGCCCGCGTCGGCGGCGATGACGACACGGCGCAGCCTCACCTCGGCCGCATCATCGACCTCCAGTTCGATGCCGACAGCGGCATAGGTCTTGGCGTTTTTGTACTGACCGAAGCCGAAACCCCGGCCGACGCCATCGGGCAACGGATCCCGGCCCATACGGTCATCGACGGCCCGGATGACCGCTTTCGCCCGGTCGTCGTCAAGATTTCGCAGCCGGAAATCGATCGGATCGATGCCCCCGGCTTCCGCGAGTTCATCCATGAAGCTCTCAATCGCGAAGACATTGGCGTAAGCACCGAGGGTGCGCAGCGCGGAGGTGCGGAGCGGCAAGCCGGAGACCAGGTTCTTGACCAGCCGTTTATCGGCGAAGGTATAGAGCGGATCCAAATTGCGGTGGATGCCCATATGGTTCATCAGCGACGGCACCGGGGTCGGCGGGGTCAAGGGCTCGGCGAGAAAGCGTGCAGCCAGAAGCTTGGCGCCGGCGCTGCCCTCCCGCCCCGGTACCGGGCGCATATTATGGGTGTCGCTGTAGGTTTCGTGAGACCAGGCCAAAACGTTGCCGTCTCCGTCCAGGCTGGCCTGAAGGTTCATCGCCATGCAGGAGCTGTAAGGCTCCCAAGCATGTTCATCCTCGCGGGTCCATTTGAGCAAAATCGGCCGGCCGGGGATCGCCCGAGCCACAAGCGCCGCATCCAGAGAGACGTCGTCGGCGCCGTTATGACCGTAACAACCGGCACCCGGTGTGTGGATAACCCGGATATCCTCCACCGCCATTTTCAAGACTTCGGCTAGGGCTCCCCGCAAGGGGTAGATGCCCTGACTGTGGCTCCAGACCGTGAGCTTGCCGTCTTCGAACAAAGCCATCGAGGCCGACGGGCCGATGGAGCCGTGCATGTGATAAGGCCGATTGAATTCGGCATTCAGCGTAACAACCGCGTTGTCGGGGGGGCCAGCCAGAGGCGGTACCGGCTCTTCCCGGGGCGTGCCGTCATAGACGGGGAGGCTTTGCCGGTCATTGGACCGCAGCGCCTCGGACAGTTCTTGGCAATTGATCCCGGACCCCATATCCCAGGTCGCGGCGTTCTTGACCCTTTCGATGGACTTGATGGCCCCATATTCGTCTTCGTTGACCACCGCCAAGAAACTGCCGTCACGAATAAGCTCGGTGCCTGTCTCGTCCAGACGTTTCACGGCCGCGTCGTCGAGGTTTTCCAGCCGCGCCTGATAATGGGGCGGGCGGACCAGACGCGCATGGAGCATATTCGGCAGGGCCAGATCATGGACGAATTTGGCGGTGCCGGTCACCAGTGCCGCCAAGCCCTTGGGTGTCGGGCGGGCGCCGGTGTTTTTATAATCTTCCGGCGCCTTCACGGCGATATCCTGATCGACGGGAATATCAAAGGCCTTACCGCCCGTCAGCTCCGCATAGGTAATGGTATGATTGGTTTCCCGGGATTGGATCAATCCGTCCGAGACATCCAGGGACGCGATATCAACATCCAAGGCTTCGGCTGCTTGCTTCAGCAGATGCGCGCGCGCCGTGGCGGCTGCGACACGGACCGCCTCGCCCGATTCCTGCATCGAGTTACTGCCCGCCGTCACGCCTTCGTTCGGGGCGACACCGGTTTCGGCACGGGCCACGTCGATCTTCTCGAAATCGACATCCAGTTCCTCGGCGACGATCAAAGCAACGGCGTTGGAAATGCGTTGACCGATGTCGACCTTGCCGGTCCTGACGGTGACCCGTCCCTCAGGATCGATGGCGATCCATTCATCCAGGAGGGGGTGTTTGGTGATGCTGGGATATTCGGCCATGTCAGGCTCCCCCACCGGCGAGACTGCGGATGGCCGTCA
>JAQCKY010000185.1 GCA_027592155.1 Pseudomonadota bacterium | reverse complement strand
ACGGACGACACTGCTGGTGATGAAATTTTTTCTGCGCAGTTCTTTATCATGGCGACAGGTTGTTTATCCGCCGCCAACACGCCGGACTTTGAGGGACTTGATAGTTTTACGGGTCGGACTTTTCATACCGGCAGATGGCCCCACGAGAAAGTAGACTTTAAGGGTCGCCGGGTCGGTGTGATCGGCACGGGTTCATCAGGTGTTCAGATTATTCCTGAGATTGCGAAGCAGGCCGAGCATCTAACGGTATTTCAAAGAACAGCAACCTACGTCGTAGAAGCGTTCAATCGGCCGCTCGGTCACGCGGAGCGCACCGATAACCGAGACAATGTTAGTTTGGTCTCACTTGGCGAAGGTGGGGTGAAGAGGATTACGCCAACCTGCCTTGTGGCGAAGACCGCCGAATTCCAAATTGATGATCTTGTACTGGCAACTGGATTTGATGCAATGACCGGCGCGATCAGCCGAGTTCATATCCAAGGCCGAGATAATTTAGCACTCCGAACAGCGTGGGAGGCCGGCCCCAGAACCTATCTGGGCCTCATGACACACGGATTCCCCAATTTCTTTATAATAACCGGACCTGGCAGCCCCTCGGTACTCACAAATATGGTGCCAACCATCGAGCAGCATGTGGAATGGATTGCTGAATGCATTGACTATCTGAGAGAGCAAGACCTCAAGGAGATTGAAGCTGATCTCAATGCTCAGAACGAATGGGTTGAGCAAGGAAACGAGCTTGCCACAAAGACGCTCCGCTATAGCTGTAGTTCTTGGTACCTCGGGGCTAATGTCCCCGGGAAGCCTCGTGTCTTTATGCCTTATATTGGTGGCATGCCCGCTTACAGAGAAAAATGCGCTGCAGTCGCGGCTGCTGAATATGAAGGATTTAGAACAGGAGAGCCACATGCCAGATAGTAGACTACCAGACCTGATGGGGACATTGCATGACGCGGCGTCCTTGGATGATTTATACGAAGCGCTGATACCGATGGATATGACACCGGGGTGGATTGACCGGAAGAAGCCTCTCCTGTGGTTCGAGCCTCATACTGCCTTTAAGCCTGCCCATTGGCGCTACGATGAATGCCGGCAGGCTTTGGACGCGGCGGGCCGGTTGATCGATACAAACTTGGCCGAACGCCGCAATCTCGTTCTCGCCAATCCGGCGGAAGGCAATGACTTCGCCACGACGAAAACCCTGGTCAACGCCTATCAGATGATCCTGCCAGGAGAGACTGCCCGATCCCACCGTCATGCACCGCATGCGCTCCGGGTCATCATTGAAAGCGAGGGAGCCTACTCCGTCGTCAACGGCGAGAAGCATCCCATGGAGACCGGCGACATCGTGCTGACGCCTGGCTGGTGCTGGCACAGCCACGGCCACGACGGAGATAAACCCGCCTATTGGCTGGACGGTCTGGATGTTCCGCTGACCCATATGCTCGAGCCGATGTTCTTCGAAGAGCATCCGAACGAATATGAAGAAATCACTCGGGTCACGCCTGATTCCCCTTACCGCTTCACGTGGGAGACTATTCAACGCCGGGTCGAGGCGGCGGACGCCGACCCGGAAGGCTGTTTCGGCCGCCGGGTACGGTTAGAGGCGGATGAGATGCCAACGATCGGTATATTTGTTGAGAGACTAGAGGCCGGCCAGACGACCCGCCGGTACCGCCATTCCGCCAACGTCGTGTTCAGCCCCATGATGGGATCCGGTACCAGTGTGATCGGGGGAACAGAGATCAACTGGAGCCGAGGTGATACCTTCGTCGGCCCGACCTGGAATTGGATCGAGCACCGGGCTGAAGAGGATACAATCCTCTTTACCATGACCGACGAATTCCTGATGCGGTTCTCAAACTATTACCGGATGGAAAAAGCGGACTAGCGGGACCTCGATAAGACCGGACTTCGATAAGATAAGGAAGACCTTATGCTCTACGGTGAATTAGGCGTCACACTTTGCGATGAAAAGCGGGCAACACCCGGCTACACCTTGTTTTCCCCACTTTTTCAAAACATGACCTTCATCATCAATATGCGGGGCGAGGCCGTCCATCAGTGGGATTGGAAGGGCCGCACCAACGCCTATGGCCATTTGCTGCCCGAGGGTGACTTGCTGTGGGGTGAAGCCGGGTTCGCCGGTAAAGACGACGGTGTCAAAGCCGGCATCCGCACGGTCGATTGGGACGGTAATGTGCTCTGGTCCTATTTCGATCCGACCCAGCATCATGATTTCCGCCGCCTCGCCAACGGCAACTTCATTTATATCGGTCTGGAGGACTTGCCGGACGACGCGGCCAAGCGCGTAAAGGGCGGCTTGGCGGGCTCCGAGCTCGAAGGCGGCAGGATCCAATCCGACTATTTCCGGGAAGTTACACCAGAAGGCGAAACCGTTTGGGAGTGGCATACCCACAGCGATCTCGATATTGAAAAATACATTGTCTGCCCGTTATGCCCCAGAGGCGACTATCTGCATGTGAACTCGATCGCTGAAACCGATGACGGCGACATCATGATCAGCTGCCGTCACGTCAACCTGATCGCGGTGATCGATAAGGCGAGCAAAAAATTTAAGTGGGAATATCAGAATCTCGATTTCGGCCACCAGCATGATTTCCATCAGCTCGACAACGGCAATCTCTTGGTCTTCGCCAACGGCGCGCATACGACGCGATCAAACGCCCTGGGAGGCTCCCAAGTGATCGAGATTAATCCGGCGACCAAGGAACATGTCTGGACCTATAAAGGGTCTCCGCCTCACACCTTCAACTCACGCCACATCAGCGGCGCACAACGGCTCCCATCCGGCAACACGCTGATCTGCGAAGGTGTTTCAGGTCGCATCTTCGAAGTAACACCGGAAGGCGATGTCGTTTGGAATTACGTCTCACCGTATTTTTCCTCCGCTGACATCAAGGGGCCGGCGGGCAATCAAAACATGGTTTTCCGGGCGCTCCGCTATGACGCCGAATCGTCCGAAATCGGCGGTCGCCTGAAGCCCGATCCCTACGCAACTTAAGGGGAAGCAAATCGAAAGGCGGAAGATTTGAGATCATTATACACAGCACGGCACCCGACATTACCTCGACAATAAAATCAAAACACATCAATCTACAACAGGCTTTATCTAGGACGTTTCCATTAAAACAAAATAGGAGAGGAGAGCATCATGAAAAGACTTCTCGCATTAAGCGCGGCAGCGATTTTTATCGCCGGTACCGCGAGCGCGCAAAACATCACATTATCCCATTCGGCAGGGACACCGGGTGGCAGTTCCGATATCTCAGCAAAAAATCTGGCCAAAGTTGCGGCCACCGGCAAGATCGCGACGATCCAGGTTCAGATTGGCAAGACGCTGACCAGAACGATCCGCGATGTCGCCGAAGGTAAATCCGATATATCAGCCGCCGGGATGATCCATCAATTCTTGATGGACAAGGCCCTCGGACCTTACTCCGGCCTCGGCAAGGTAAAGGGTGCGGAATTGGGAAGCAATCTGCGGCTCCTTTATCCATACCATCTCGCGTCAATTTATCTCGTTGCCTTCCAAAGCACCGGCATCGACAGCTGGGACAAGCTCAAAGGCAAAACCGTCTTTAACGGCCCGCCCCGCGGCGGCGCGTTGATCGCGGCCCGCAATGCGATTCGTCTGACCACCGGTCTCGACGAAGGCAAAGGCTACACCGGCAAGCAGATTGCTTGGGGTCAAGCCGACGCAATCTTCCTGGATCGCTCGGTCGATGCCTCGGTCCGTCCGGGCACAAACCCTGCCGGTTGGATGTCGATCTATATGGCCGCCGGCAAGGTCAATCTCGTCTCCGTGCCGAAGGCAAAATTTGAAGGGCCCGTTTGGCAGAAATATCTCCGGGCTCCCGGCAACGTCCCTTACGTCATCCCGGTCACAGACCTGAACTATGGCCCGAACGCAAATATCATTTCGGAGGATGGTATGTTTCGAACCTTTGCCAACCCCGGCGGCGATTTCGTGAACAAAAACATGGACAAAAAAGTGGCCAAGGCACTCACGGCCGCCTTCATCAAGGGCATGCCAGAGCTTCTTAAAAGCGTACCGTTCGCCAAAGGAAGTAAATTCGGCAGCATCGACGATAGTGCACACGGCATCTGCGGCGCCGGCGTTAAGTTCCATGCTGGTGCGGTTGAGGCCTGGGAAGAAGCCGGTCACAAAGTGGCCGACTGTGCAAAACCATAAGAGTTAATCACGATATCACATTAAGTGATTTTGGATCAGGGCCGAGGCACCATTACGGTGCCCCGGCTCGTTCCATGATATGCAGGACCCACCTCACCGAGGCGGGTAAAGTTTTTGCCAAACAATGAGGTCTCAAATCTAAAATAGGAGACCCGGCAGACGGGGATAAAAGATGGCCGACGAAGCATCACTAGACGAACCTCCCGCAGACACTGGTTTCATGCGTAACCTCGCGATGGTGTTTGCGTTCATTCTTGTTGTCGTCGGCATGGTCAATAACTTGCCGACTATTCCCGGCCTGTTGGAAACCATTAATTCCATCCCCGGCCTCGAGAATCTCCCTCGGATCAGCAAATTCAGTTCGGAGTTTTTCTTCCCCATCGTCTTCGCCCTGATGATGATTGTCGCCCTGATGACGACGTCGTTCGGCAAGGCGTGGCGCAAAGAGGGCACGGCCAAAATGCTCGCCGGTATCGGCCTCGACGGTCTGTTTTTGTTGACCACCATCATGATCATGATTGCCTATTGGATTGAGCATGATCAGGTCTGCCTGATTGATACGATTAATGGCGACCGGGCCCGATTGATGGCCGAAAATGCAGCGCGGGTCGAGGAATACCAGGCCATATTCGGAACACCACCGGATAATGATTTTCCTGACTGTCAGACCAGGCTGGGCAATTGGATTCTGCCCTTAATGGTTTGGATGATGGCGATCTATTTCGTCTATATCGTCAAGGCATGGGGCTTGCCGATTGTCACGGTCGCCATCGCCGTCACCATTTACACCCTGATTTCCTCAGCTTCCTGGTACTTCGGGTGGAGCGATAACCGTTATCTCACGACTTCGATCGGGACCGTGGTGGATGGCGTGAAGGGCTATACGAATGCGGTCGTGGGGGCCCGCAATGCACTGGTACAGGAATCCAACGGCATCCTGGGCCAATTCCTGAATATCACCGTTAACGTGGTTTTCCCTTATGTCGTCTTGGGAGCTCTGTTTGGGGCGTCGGCCGGTGGCCGCTCTCTGATCAAACTCGCCGTCGTCATAACCCGTAAGTTGCGCGGCGGCCCTGCCCATGCGGCCATCGTTGGGTCCGCGACCTTCGGGACGATCTCGGGCGGACCTGTGGTTAATGTTCTCGGTACCGGCACATTAACAATTCCCATGATGATCAAGAACGGTTTTAAGCCGGTATTTGCCGGGGGCGTAGAGGCCGCAGCATCGAGCGGCGGCCAGATCATGCCGCCCGTGATGGGCATTGCAGCCTTTGTCTTGGCCGCCCTTTCCACTGTGCCCTATTCCGAGGTGATCGTCGCCGCCTTCCTGCCCGCGGTGGCTTACTTCTTCAGCTTGTTCCTGATGGTGGTGTTCGAGTCTCGTCGGATGAAGATCACAGCCGTCGGTGAGCTCAGTAAAGAGCAGACATTGGAGAGGCGGGATTGGATTAACCTCCTGATGATCGCTGGTCCGATCCTCACGATTCTGG
>JAQCKY010000184.1 GCA_027592155.1 Pseudomonadota bacterium | reverse complement strand
CCGCGACAGCGTGGGCGGAAACCGATCAGACGGCAGTGCGGATCGTCTCCGCTACGCAATCCATCGGCGACAAAAAGGAGCTTCTCCTCGGCCTCGAATTCAAGCTGAAACCAGGCTGGAAGATTTACTGGCGCTCCCCGGGAGATGCCGGGTTCCCGCCCCGGGTTCAATGGGATAAATCGAGCAATATCGGCAAGGTCGATGTCGCCTGGCCGACGCCCGGCCGCTTCTCCGTTCTCGGCTTCGAGACCACCGGTTATAAAAAAGCTGTCGTCTTCCCGATGACGACCAGGGGGGCCGAACCCGGCAAGCCGGTCCAGTTGCGTGCCAAGCTCAGCTACCTGACCTGCGACGATGTTTGCATCCCCTATAGCGCCAACTTCACCCTGGATATTCCGGCGGGCAAGGGCGAGGCCTCCGATCATTTTCAGGTTATCAGCAAATATCTTTCCCAAGTGCCGGGAGACGGCAGTACGCACGGCCTGAAGATTGAAAAGGCCGAGCTTGCCGGGGCGTTGACCCCTGCGCCGAACGACCTCAAAAAAGGATTTTTGCGCGTTGTCGCGAGCTCGGCGACACCCTTCGCCGCCCCCGACGTCTTTATCGAAGGGCCGGAAGAGGCAGGCTGGGGCAAACCCGATGTCACGCTCAGAAACGGCGGCAAGGAAGCGGTCTTACGGGTCGCCGTCACCGTCGATAAGGATGTGCCCTTGGTCGGGAAAAATCTTCGTTTGACCCTGACCGACGGCAACCGGTCCGCCGAGCAGGCTTTTCCCCTGGCTCTCGGCGACGCTGGATCGATTGCTAGTGTGGGCGGCAGTGCCGAGGGTATTTCCTACGTCGCTATTCTTTTATTGGCACTGCTGGGCGGATTGATCCTCAATCTCATGCCCTGCGTGCTGCCGGTTTTGTCGCTCAAATTGCTCGGCGTGGTCAGTTCCGGCGGAAAGAAATCGAGCGAGGTCCGGGCCAGCTTCTTAGCGTCCGCAGCGGGTATCATCTTCACCTTCCTGGTGATCGCCAGCGCGCTGATCGGCCTGAAACTCGCCGGCGGCGCCGTGGGGTGGGGCATTCAGTTCCAGCACCCCTGGTTCCTGGTCAGCCTGACCCTGCTGGTCTCGCTGTTCGCCTTTAATCTGTTCGGCATCTTTGAGATCAGACTGCCTGGCAGCCTTGCCAATTTTGCCGGGACCGCCGGCGGCGGTGACAGCCTCGGCGGCAATTTCGCCACCGGCGCCTTCGCCACCGTGCTGGCCACACCCTGCTCCGCCCCCTTCCTCGGCACCGCCGTCGGCTTCGCGCTGGTCGGCAGTTTTGTCGATACCTATGCGGTCTTCGCCGCCCTCGGTGTCGGCATGGCGGTCCCCTTCCTGCTGGTCGCCGCCGTGCCCAGTCTGGCAACCCGGCTGCCGAAACCGGGGCCCTGGATGATCCGGTTAAAGCAGATCTTGGGCATCGCGCTCGCGCTGACGGCGCTGTGGCTGGTCTCCGTCCTGGCGATCCAGGTCAGCATTCCCGCTGCCGTCGTCATCGGATTGCTGATGGTTGCCATCGGCCTGATCCTGGCGTTCCGCAACCGGCTGCCGGAGACCCGCCGTTGGGCCGCCGCCGCCGCCGGGGTTGTGGTCATCGCCCTCGCCTCCTTTGCCGTGCCGTCGCAATTCAGGGCCGCCGATACGGGGCCGCAAGTGGCGCAAGGCCATTGGCAGCCTTTCGATCCCGACGCTATCCCCAAGCTGGTGGCCGAGGGCAAGACGGTCTTCGTCGACGTGACCGCGGAATGGTGCATCACCTGTCAGGTCAACAAAGCGGCGGTCCTCAACCGCGGCCAGATATTCGATCTGCTGTCGGGCGGCGGCAATGTGGTTGCCATGAAGGCGGATTGGACGCGCCCCGATCCGGTCATCACCGCCTATCTGGCGAGCTTCGGCAAGTTCGGGATACCGTTCAACGCGATCTATGGGCCCGGCGATGCGAAGCCCGTCGTGCTGCCCGAATTACTGACCGCCGGCAGGGTTCTCGACGCCTTTGAACAGGCCGGCGGCGGGTCGATTATCGTCAAAAAATAGCGCACGCCAAAGTTTGCCAATTAAGAAGGTCCGGCCTATAACCGGGCCTTCATTCTTGTACCAACGAACAACCAATAAGAGGCTTCATCATGACCATTTCCGTAGGGGACCAGATCCCCGCCGCCACGCTGCGACTCAAAAACGAAGACGGTATTCAGGAAGTGAAGACCGACGAATTTTTCAAAGGCAAACGCGTTGCCCTCTTCGCCGTTCCCGGCGCTTTCACGCCGACCTGCTCGGCTAAACATCTGCCCGGTTTTGTCGATAACGCCGACGCCCTCAAGGGCAAAGGCATCGACAGCATCGCCTGCGTTTCCGTCAACGACCCCTTCGTCATGGGCGCCTGGGCAGAAGCACAAAATGTCGGCGATAAAGTCGCCATGCTGGCCGACGGCAATGGCGAATTCGCGAAGGCCTTGGGCCTGGAAATGGACGGATCGGGCTTCGGTCTGGGCAAACGCTCCCATCGTTACTCCATGGTCGTCAATGACGGCAAGGTGGAGATACTCAACGTCGAGCCCGCCGGTTCTTTCGGTGAGAGCAGCGCCGAGGCGCTGTTGGGTCAGCTTTAGGCCGACCTCTTCCGGCTCTCGAACCTAATATTGTAGTAGGTCGCGATGAAGATCAGGCCGCCGCCGAGGAAGATCCAGCCTGAGAACGGTTCTGCGTAAAAGAAAAAGCCGATGACGGCGACGATCGGCATGCGCAGGAAGTCGATCGGAACCACCACTGTGGCGTCGGCGAGCTTTAGGGCGCGGGTCATGCAGTAATGAGCGGTCAGCGCCGTCACGCCGACGACCAGGATCCAGGGGATGTCGGCGAGCACCGGGTTCTCCCAAACCAAAACCGCGCCGATCAGGCCCAAGGGCCATTGAATGACGAACATATAAAACAGCACCGCGAGGGCGGAGTCGGTGCGGGACATACTCTTGGTTGCGACGTGGGTGATCGCAAAACCCAAAGATGCCGCCAGCACGTAGAGGGAGCCGAGCTCGACCGCGACGAGGCCGGGTCTCAATATGATCAGGACCCCGCCGAAGCCGAAGACGATGGCCACGAGTTTGCCGAGGTTCATTTTTTCCTTGATGAAGATAACCGCAAACAAGGCCGTCCAGATCGGAATGCTGAATTCCAACGCGAACACCTGGGCCAGGGGGATCAAAGCGACGCCGGCGATCCAGGCCAGATTGGCGCCGTAATGGACCAGATTGCGAAACAGATGGGTCATGAAGCGGCGGGTATAGACCGCGCTGCGGCCGGCTCGGGCGACGATCACCAGGACGATCACGATTGCCACCGATGTCCGGAGGAAGACGACCTGGAACGGATTGAGGGTGTCGGTCAGTTCGCGCGCCGCGATGGCCATGCCGAGAAAGGACATCAGCGCGCCGACCATCCAGAACACCGCCTGAAAGAGTTGAGCGCGGCTCTCCGCCGGAGCGGGAGCCGTTTCCTGTTGGGATTCTAGGGTTGCCAAGGACGTCTCAGAACCGTTCCGAGAGCCAGATGGCGAGGCGGGAGCCTGTTTTCACCGCGGCCGACAGCGCCGGGTAGGCCGGGGCCTGTTCAGCGCCGTGTTCGAGCGCGGTTTCCTTATGCTCGAGTTCTTCATCCCGGAATTTTTCGATGGTACCCCGAAGCTCGCTTTCGTTATCGCCGAGCGCCGCAGCCTGATCGGCGTAATGTTCCTCGATCACCTCTTCCACGGCGACGGTGCAGGCCATGGCGGCGCGGGGGCCCAACAGCGCCGTGCCCGCACCCAGTGCGAAGCCCGCGACATGCCAAAGGGGCTGCAGCACGGTCGGGCGGACCTGGCGCTCGGTCATGATGCGGTTGAAGGTGTCGAGATGGACCTGCTCGGTTGCCGCCATGTCGCGCAGCACCGGGCCGTCTTTGCTGTTCCCCAGGACCGCAAGCTGGCCTTCATAGATGCGCTTGGCGCCATACTCCCCGGCCTGATCGACCCGGATCATCCGGGCCAGCGTCTCGGCCTCGGAAGGGTCGCCGGGTAATCTGCCGAGCCGTCTTTTGGTTTTACTGGCCTTGGATTTATTGGCCGTCATGGGGCGCTTTCTCCTGCAATCCTGCGCGCGCCGAGAAAACAAACAATCCCGGCGGCGAGCGATGCGAGCGCATTGTAGGCCGCAAATGACAGCCCGAAAAGGGACCAGGCGACGGCATCGCAGGCGACCGGCTTTTCGGCAAACAAGGCGGCCTTGAGATCGACCGCGGATTGCAGCGCATCAAAGTTGGCACCGCCGCCCGCGCACCCCGTGGCGGCGGCCCACCAATGCTGCTCCACCCCGACGTGATAGAAGGCCAATGCGGCGCTCGCGATGAAGATCAGCCCGAACAGGCGGGCCAAGGCAAGGGGCGAGGCACCCGGCAGTATGAGCGTCCAAACCGCCAGCCCGGCGGCGACGAAAAAGGGAATGCGCTGATACAGGCATAAGACGCAGGGTTGAAGATCGAACCCGTATTGCGCCACAAAAACCGTGCCGAGTACTCCGGCACTGAACAGCAATACAGCGGGGGCCAGCAAGCGGGCGAAGCGGCGTGGTTCAAACAGATCCATAAGCGGGATATAGGCTCACAGCACAAATTTTGCGAGCACGAAACCGCCGACCAGAAGTACGACAAAGAGCACGAACAACAGGCCTAAGCGCTTTTCGATGAAGGTCCGGATCGGTTCTCCGAAATACCACAGCAGCCCGGCCACCAAGTAGAAACGAATGCCCCGGGCCAGGATCGAGGCGACGACGAACACCCAAATATTGAGCCCCGTCGCCCCCGACAGGATGGTGATGACCTTGTAGGGGAACGGCGTGATGCCGGCGATGAACACCGCCCAGGCGCCGTATTGGTTATAGGTATCCTGGAAATGCTGGAACTTTACGCCGTAGCCATAGAAATCCAGCGCCGGCTTGCCGAACTGATCGAACAGGAAAAAGCCGATGCCGTACCCCGCCATGCCGCCCAGCACCGACGCCACGGTGCAGACGAGCGCAATCCGCCAAGCCTTGGTCGGCGCGGCCAGCACCATGGGAATCAACAGAACATCGGGGGGGATCGGGAAGATCGAGCTCTCGACGAACGACACAATCGCCAGCGCCCACATCGCGTGCCGGTGGCCGGCCAGGGCCAAGGTCCAGTCATATAATCGGCGCAGCATCACAATTGTCCGTTCAGGAAAGGGCGCAAAAATCTCGGCAGTTCCTAACGCCTGCGGCGGAGGATGGCAAATCACAGCATGAATGTTGCGGTGTTGCCGGAAATGTTGCATATGGTGCGCGTTGCATAGCCTCCCTGGTGGAATTGGTAGACACGCAGCACTCAAAATGCTGTGCCCACAAGGCGTCCCGGTTCGAGTCCGGGGGGAGGCACCAACCCCCACTAGGTTCAAAATCCGGTTCTGGTGGCAGAGTGGGAGTTCGAGTCTCCCCACCCGCACCATATTTGTCATGGCATTGTCATGTTTTTCCGGCAAGCTTCTCGTAATTCCTGACAAATCGAAAAGCTGAGACCATGCCTCCACCCCCCTACAACGTACTCTTTCTCTGCACCGGAAACTCGGCGCGGAGTATTGTTGCGGAGTGTGTGCTCAACCGGTTGGGGAGTTATGCCCAAAAGTTGGTGACGGGGCGATCAGGCGGCGTTTTGGATTTGCTTGATCCCGTC
>JAQCKY010000183.1 GCA_027592155.1 Pseudomonadota bacterium | reverse complement strand
AGCCATACAAAAATGGGAATCCCAAATCGGACTCTTCCGTTAAATGGTAACCACTAGCCCCTGCTTTTCCAAAACTTAGTCTTATTGACACTTGCCCATGGTCATCAGCGCTCTGGTCAGATGTCTCTCCCTCTCCGTTCGGCCATGGATTGTTTGGATGAGACGGTGAATGCAATCTCGCCCCCGTCACCATCGGGCCGGTTAGGCACTCCCCGGGAAATTTAGGCCCACCCTTGGATTTCAGCGACGTTTGTATCGAACGTCTCCGGAATATCGTGGGGCCGCCAGGGTTCTTCCGACTCCGCAACCGGCACCACTTTGCACAACAAGGCGCGCAGCTGATAGGTGCCCATGGCGTTGCAATAGGGCGGCTGCATGCTGGTCAGGGCGTTGGCGTTAGAGCGCCAATTGCCGTGATCGGGGCTGTCTTCTTCTTCCGGGAACCACCAGCCATGTTGGACATGGATGACATTCGGATCGATACCCTTGAATATTTTTACCTTTTGACGGCATCGCCCCCGGGGGGTTTCGACAGAGACCCAATCGCCTGCTTTGACGCCGAGCGCTTCGGCGGTGTCGGGGTGTATTTCGCATTCCGGTTCCGGCCGGCCTTTTCTAAGCGTCCGCATCTGGCGGAACTCGGATTGGAAAAACATCGGAATACGCGCGCCGGTAATCAGGATAAAGGGATATTCCTTCGCGAGTTCCGGCGTGCTGTAGGGGCTTTCCGGCGGCTCTTCGAAATAGGGCAGCGGATCGATGCCCTCGCCGTCCAGCAGGGTGGAAAAAAGCTCGATCTTGCCGGTCGGCGTTTTAAACCCATTCTCCTCATATTTCCGGTATTTGAATTCCGGCTGCACCCAGCCTTTTTCCTTGAGTTCCTTAAAGGTCATGCCGAGCTGGTCTCCGAGTAAATAGTCAAACACCTCTTCGGGGTCTTCGGTACAGTGCTCCACGCCAAGGCGGCGGCAGATTTCGGTCATGATCACCTCGTCTTGAATGCACTCACCGTATTGGATGGTTTTCTGCTGCACCGAAACCACGTTCTGGCCATAGAACGGCACGGCGACAACCGTATCGACCTCGACCCAGGTCGAGACCGGTAAAATCAGATCCGCAAGCTCCGCGGTTGGTGTCATGTAGAGCTCGGCAACCACCAGGTAATCCAGCGCCTTCAGGGTCTCGTAAACCAATTCCACTTCGCCGTAGGTCGACAGCGCATTATTGCCGAAAATAAACCCTGCCCGGACCGGGTAAGGATCGCTTTCCCGGATCGCCCTAAAGAGGGTCGGGATATGCGCCGACGGAAGCTGGGCCAGTTCGCCGCTGAGCACTTTGAAATTCTCATAGCCCAGGCGCTTTTTTTGCTGCTCCTTGGGCATCTTGTCGAAAAGCTGCGGAAAGGGCGGGATCGGTGTCATGCCGAAGGCCCAACCGCCGGGCTGGTCGATATTCCCGGTGATCGAGGGCAGGCACAACAAGGCCCGGACGGTCTGGAAGCAAGCCGGGGTGTGCTCAATCGCGCAGCCCCATTCCAACATGGACGGCTTCGTTGTTGCATAGAGACAGGCGGCTTCTCTGATCTGGTCCGCCTTACACCAGGTAATCGGCGCGGCCCATTCCGGTGTATACTGCTTGACCCGTTCGGCCAGTTGCTTGAACCCATGGGTCCATTTCTCAACGAACGCATGGTCGATCAAGTCTTCTTCGATAATGACATGAAGCATAGCGAGCGCCAGTGCATCGTCGGTGCCCGGACGTAACTGCAACCAGATATCGGCCTTGCGCGCGAGCATGGTTTCCCGCGGATCGACAACGATGGTTTTCGGCTTGCGTGCCAAGGCTTCCTTGACGCCGAAGCCCATTTCACCGTCGGGGCTGGAATAAAGCGGATTATGTCCCCAGAACAAAATCAGTTCCGGCATCTCTTCGTTGGTATAGGTGCAGATCGGTAACTGACCCATCGTCAAAACGCTGCCGTGCACCCGAGGACGGAAACATTGCGCTGTTCCGGGTTCACACCAGTTTGGCGTGCCGATCGCATTTGCAAAGCGCGAAACATAGGCGAAATGATGGCGGCCCGTCCCGGTGCCGACCCAGATGCTTTCCTTGCCATATTCGCCCTGAATTTCTTTTATCTTTGAGACCATCTCGTCATAGGCTTCATCCCACGAGATGCGTTCCCACTTTCCCTCGCCGCGCGCACCGACGCGCCGCATCGGATATTTTAACCGCTTCGGATTATAGACCTGTTCCAGGCTGGAGACGCCCATCGGGCAGAGCGCGCCTTTGTTGATCGGATTGTCCGGATCGCCTTCAACTTTGATGATTTTGTCTTCGCCGTCTTCCTTGACGACATGAAGATTGACGCCACCCCCGCCATGACACATCCGGCAGGTGCTCTTTTTGATGGTGACGCCGACATCGGGCTGTTCAGGCTTCGATTCTACGATCTGGTCCATCTCAATTCCTTCGAAGAGTGTTTAACGCGCCATCGAATTCCTAAAAGCGAAGTTTGGTCACTCTAACTCTATTGCGCCCGTGGAAAGGATTCTAATAAAATATGATGATGTCCATAAGGAAACGTTATGAAATTAGAAATGAACTATCTGGAGCATTACGCGGCCGCCGTTGAGGTCGGCAGTATCGGGGGCGCCGCCCGAAAATTAAACATTTCCCAGCCGGGTCTGACGCGCAGCATCCGGATACTGGAAGAACAGCTCGAGGTCACCCTCTTGGAACGCAGCGCAAAAGGTGTGACGCCAACGGATTTTGGCGCAAGTTTTTACACCCGGGCAAAATCCATTCTCCTGGAAGCGGAAAAAGCCCATGCAGAGATGCGCGAGATGCGGGGGGAAATCGAACGCGTCTTATCGATTGCCTCGCTTGAGAACGTGGCAAATTTTGTTCTGCCCGAAGCGACGGTAGGTTTTTTGGCTCAGCATCCCAACGTCAAAATCAAAATTGTCCAGAAGGCCCGAAGAGAGATTCTCCCGTCTCTCATCAAGGGTGAGTTCGATATGATATTTTCCATCCTGGAGGATGAGCGGCTCGGATATGGCCAATCCGAGAACCAAAATCTGGGCCACGAAATCACCAGCCAGATCCTCTTTTATGATCGGCCGTCCGTTGTCGTTCGGCGCGATCATCCCGTGCTTCACACCAAAAACAATATCGTCGAAGAACTGCTAAACTACCCGTGGATTTTGCCGCGTCCCGATTCAGATCTTCAATATTACCTCAATCAGTATTACGCCGATATCGGCCTCGCCTTGCCCAAAATCGCCGTCGAATGCCAATCGAATCCCTATTTGAAATCGCTCGTGAAACATAGTGATTTCATCGCGTTTTTGACGACAAATTTCGTATCGGCTGAACAGCAGACGGGGTCGATCACGTCCATCAACCTGCCGGGAATGAAAAACGCGATTCCCTTTGGCATTCAATACCGTGCGGACCGGCCCGTTTCCGGTCTTGTCCAAGCAATGATTGAGGACATGAAAAAAGTGTGCCGGACGATCAAAAGAGAAAGTTTGAAATCGAACGGCATGCTTGTTGCCGGCGCAAACGCTAAATTTACCCTTCCCCCACCTGCCGCCACGGATGCCTAATTCGATAACAGCGCTCATTGACCGGAAGGGCGGGTTTGCCGGACGCTTACGGTGTATCTAAGACGCGGAAGGGTTTTTCGGAAAAGGAAATATTGAGGATATTGCGCTGTAAATTTAGTAAAATGCCCCGCTAGGTATTGGCGGGGCATTGTCTCTTATGGGGAAGAAGTTGAGGTTAAATTATGGAACCTTCTCTTTGGATTGCGACCCATGCCTCGATTGATTTGCCGACCTTTATAGGGAGAACACGCCAATACATTATGAAGGGCGTTCCATCTTTCTTGTAATTGATCGCTTTTCCTTCAAATTTTCGTCCCGAACCAAGAGCTGCGGCGAGCCGATCGATAACTTTCTTGTCGGTACCCACACCCTGAAGAACCCTCGGTGTTTTTCCCATTACCTCCGCTGGATCATATCCCGTAAGCTTCTTAAAAGCTTTATTTGCGTAAATGATATTTCCCTCAGCCGAGGCGTCCGTCATTAAGATTGAATCGAAGCTATTTTCTGCAAGCACCTTCAACAGTTCCAGGCTGGTTTCTGTTGCGCCAAGAGATTTCTCGATTGTGGAAGCCATCTTGTTCCCTCGTGTTTGACGTAATTAAATTAAAGCTATGATTAGTCTACGACGCGGGGGAATGTTTGGATCAAAGGCCAGTCGACAGTGGTCAACCGGTGTAATTGGCGGGAACTACGTTTGAGTCTGGCATGGTTATCCGACACGCTGATCCTCAGAAAATCCCCATGCGTCATTTCCGAACGGACAACGACGGAACCGCCGGGGCGGTTATATTTGATCGCATTCGACAGGAGGTTGAGCAGAATTTGCTGAAACCGGTATTGGTCGGATTTAATGAAGGGCGGTTGATGCTCGGACGTTAGAAATTCAACGCTGATGTCGCGATCGGTCGTCTCTGATCGCATCATTTCTAAGCAATCCTTTACCGAACTTTCCAGCGAAAATTCTTCGAGCGACAAAGTGAGGATGCCCGCCTCGATGGTGGAAAATCCAGCAATTGTTCGATGAGAACAAGCAGGTGCTTGCTGCTTTTCATCATCTGTTCCAAGTACTCGCCCTGTGATTTTGACAGCGTCTCGGGTCCGCTGCCCATTAACTGACCGAACCCCATGATTGCATTCATGGGCGTGCGCAACTCATGGCCGATCGAGGACAGAAATTGAGATTTCGCCAGACTGTTCTCTTCGATTAATTTTTTCTCGAACTTAATCCGAATATTTTGCTCGAACAGCATTCGGCTTCTGCACACGAAATAGGTGACGATGGCGATCGTCGAGCCGCCGATAATCGACGCCGGGACCAAGTTCAGTAATTTAACCTGATCAAATCCAAACGCCGTTCCCATCACGAAGAACGCAATGGTCGGAAAAACGACAGCACCGATGAGGCCTGCACCGGTAATGTGGGGGGCGTAATTTTTCATCATTGTTTGGTTGTGATCAAAATTTTGTTTGAATTGTATGTGGTTATTCGCCTTGCCCCAGACAATGACAGCGTCGAAAACGGCTCCGGGGCCTTCGGGGCCTTCGGGGAGAAGGGTGACAATATCGCTATTGGGGGTGATCGCGAAGGGCAGCCTGTCTCGCGCCGTCTATATCGGCAGGTGCCGGATTGGATATCCGAGTGGCTCTGGTGCCGTCATTCCGGCAGCCATTCGTCTCCGCGTGGCCAGCGGCCGGTGATTTGCCGGAACGCGATCGCCCAACAGGCGAAAATTATCAACATGATGACCAGCCCGCTACTCATCGCCTGTGCTCCAAAACGCCGATCCGATAGCAAAAAATCGAGGCAGCGGAAGGATAGCACCACCGCCATCAATTGTGTAGCGGTTGGCGCCACGAGTTGTTCCTCGTTTTGGGGCGCCTGCTCACCATTGTTTGATCGAACGTGATTATACAAAGGCGACGGCCTCTGCGACGAGGAGGTCCTAAATTCCTGGAACACTCGACTTTGGTTATACCCATCAATTGAGGATACACTTTCGTGAAAATAATAAGATACTTACCGCGGCTTGCCGTGGCACTCGCGCTGGTTAGCGCACTTCATATGACCCCTGCGCAGGCAGCGGAGCCGCTCTTCGGCGGACCTGACAGCGCCGCCTTCGCAAAGAAACTTTGGACCGCCA
>JAQCKY010000182.1 GCA_027592155.1 Pseudomonadota bacterium | reverse complement strand
GGCCTGAAGGTTACGCCCACCGACATTATGCGTATGGGAGCCGGCGGACTGCTCAAGGAGTTTGCCAAACGCCCACAGCCGCGTCGCGCGCTTGAGAATGATCCCAGCGAAGATTTACCGGCGAGCAACCGTATCGCCGCGATACTGCTTGCCGCTGGCTGTTCTACCCGGATGGGTGAAGCCAACAAACTTCTGGCGCCGGTCCGCGGACGGCCAATGATCTGCTGGGCTGCGGATGCGATAACGGCTTCCGGCACCGGCCCCGTGATCGTTGTTACCGGTCATGAGGCGGACCGCGTGGAAGGCGTTCTAAAAGACTACAATGCGACATTCGTCCACAACCCGGATTACCGGGATGGGCTCAGCACCTCGTTGAAGAAGGGTATAGAGGCCCTGCCCGCTGACATAGACGGCGTTGTCGTATGCCTGGGGGATATGCCCGAGGTGACGGCAGACATCCTCAAGCAGTTGTTGACCGCCTTCGACCCGGTGGAAGGCCGCTCCATATGTGTGCCCGTCTTTGGGCGCAAACGCGGCAATCCGGTCTTATGGGCAAAGAAATATTTGGCCGAAATGGCGGATATTTCGGGCGATGTCGGCGCAAAATATTTGCTTGAAGAATATGCCGAGGAAGTTTGCGAGGTCCTTATAGACACAGACGCCATCCTGTTTGATGTCGATACGCCGGACCGTCTCGAAGAGCTCGCCCAACGAACGGGCAGCGATTAGCCGTTGGAAACACGCTTCGATGTGATCGTCATCGGCGCCGGTGCCGCCGGCCTCATGTGCGCGGCAGAAGCCAATAAGCGCGGCCGCCGCGTGCTGATACTTGATCAGGCCGCGAAGGTCGGTCAGAAAATTCGGATATCGGGGGGCGGCAGGGCAAATTTTACCAACCTCCACTCATCGCCGGATAATTTTCTCTCCGACAACCCGCGCTTTTGTGTTTCGGCCCTCGCCCGCTACACACAGCACGATTTCATCGCCCTCGTCGAAAAGCACGGCATCGCCTATCACGAAAAAACCCGCGGCCAACTTTTTTGCGATGGTTCGGCCCAACAAATCATCGATCTCCTCTTGGATGAAGCCCATGGCGTAACCATTCGTTGCTCGACAGCGGTCACCGATGTCTCACACGCGGAGAATGACTTCACGGTGCAAACGGACGGTGGCGTTTTTGCGTCCCCGTCGCTGGTGACCGCCACCGGCGGCCCGTCAATTCCAAAGATGGGATCGAGTGGTTACGGCCATACGCTGGCGCGCCAATTCGGATTAAAGGTCATTGAACCGCACCCAGGACTGGTGCCCTTAACATTCGGTCCTGACACGTTGGCAAAACTCGACGGATTGGCAGGCGTATCCCTCGATGCGACGGTTCAAGTGGGCAAGATACAGTTTACCGAGGCGCTGTTGTTTACCCACCGGGGCCTCAGCGGTCCCGTGATACTGCAAATTTCGTCCTATTGGCGGCAAGGCGACACAATCACCGTCGATATGCTTCCCGGTCAGGACCTTTTCGATTTTCTGAAGACGGCCCGGGAAAAATCCCCAAAACGAGAGGTTCAAAGCGCCCTCGCCCAACTCATGCCGAAACGGTTGGCATCCAAGCTGGTCCAATGGGCCAAATGCGAGGGCCGTCTGGCCGAAATCTCAGACAAATCCCTGCGGCAATTGGCGGAACAAGTCCATACTTGGCGGGTAATCCCGAACGGATCCGAGGGATACCGGACGGCAGAAGTCACCGTTGGTGGGGTCGATACCAGAGAATTATCGTCTAAAACAATGGAAGTACGGTCAGTACCGGGGCTCTACTTCATCGGCGAGGCCGTCGATGTTACCGGTCATCTCGGCGGTTTCAATTTCCAGTGGGCTTGGGCATCCGGGTACGCCTGCGGTCAAGCCGTCTAATTTAACCCGCTACATTCGCATGCTAAGCATATCGCCACGACGGGCCTGCTCAGAACCGGTGACTTCAAGGTTTGTCTGATAGATCTCCAGCCCCTTGCGGAGCGTTAGTGACGATACCGAACGGCTCCCACCTCGGAGCGTATTGCCCTTATCGCCAATCGAAAACGCATTGGCGAATCCTTCGCTGCTCAAAGAAAAGAGGCTAGAGAGATTGCGCCGGGGTTTCCGCCGTTCCGTGGCACGGCGCGAGCTTTCCTCAAAATCCGGTTTAAATAGCTCGAATTGGAGCGATTCTTGCTCGTTATTAAGCGCGGTTCGCTCGTTAACCGGATCAATCGGTTTCGCGGTGTCGGCAGCAGAAATCGCCCCCCCGGAATAGGCCCAAGGTGATATAGGCACAATCGGCGTTGTCGCCGCTGCTCTAGGTACCACCGCCATTTATTTTGCTTTCACGCCTTTGTTATTATTTTACCATAATTCGGATATCGAGTCATTCTGTCTGCGTTGCACCGCCAAGGACGGCTTTCGCCCTGAGAAACTCGATGACGTCTTGTGCAGCGCCAAAATCGTATAAATCGTTGTGTCCCGCGCGGTCATAGACCTTTATGCGCTTATCCCCGGGGGCGAGATCATAGAGCGCCCGGCCGGATTCCAAAGGGACAACGGCATCCTTGGCACCATGAATAACCAACAACGGCGCCCTCAATTTGCCAATTTTCGAATTTGATTCGTAGCGGTCTTTGAGCAAATAACGGACTGGAATAAAGGGGAAACGATTCGCGGCCATCTCGGTCATCGATGCAAAGGGTGCTTCCAGCACTAGTGCCGCGATGCCTTTATCTTGTGCTAACTCGACCGCGACACCGCTACCCAGCGACTCACCGTAAATTACGGTCCGAAACAGCGGTACCTTTCGGTCGCTCAGGAAATCAAAGGCGGCCCGGCCATCGAGATAAAGCCCCTCCTCGCTTGGCGAACCAGGATTACTCCCGTAGCCCCGATAACTTAACTGGAGGACGCTAAAACCGGCGTCGAGATAGGGTTTCACCTTGCCGGCACGGTGGCCGATATGTCCGCCGTTCCCGTGCAGGTAGAGAAGCGTCGGCAACCCAGGCTGGGCTTTCCCATACCATGCCACCAGCGGAATACCGTCCGCGGCCACAATTTCAACCCGTTCAACGGCGTTGAGCCCATAGTAAGCCGGGTCCATCACGCCCGAGTGCGGATGATAGAGAAAGCTCCGTTGGAATATGTACATGGCTGCGATAAAGCCGACATAAACAACAACAATACCAATAAGTAAGGACATTTTTCTCATGTGACGCATTTAAAATTGCGCACGCCTGAGAGTGGGGTGCCGGCGGATATTATTATGAACCCAATTACGCTAGGGCGCAAAACCCAACCGGCGTCCCGCCCAACCGACGGAAACGCCCAAATGACCCAAATGGGAATGTTGAAGTTAGTCGATACCTAGCCGGCATTCGCGAGTTGCCAGGAGCCTGCGCCGGAGCGACACGCACGGCCGCGGCCTTCACCGACACCGGCGTCAATCGCGACACTCGCCTGGAAATCACGGCACTGGACACCATTCCCCGCGTAGAACGTACGGACGGGCATAATTGTGCCCGCAGAGCCGGTCTGCCGGTTAACCCAGGTGACGACCTGTCCATCCGACGCCTGCGCCATCGCACGTTCGGCGCTGGACTGCATCTCTGCTTTGTCCGACGGGTCAAGCTGACGTCCGAAGGCATATCCACCAGCGGCACCCGCGGTACCGCCCAGGATTCCAAATACGACATTACCAATGCCACCACCAAACTGGAGGCCGACAATGGTTCCGATCGCCGCACCAGCCAGGGTACCCACGGCCTCGCCGGTCGAGAACCGGTCGGGGACACTACAGGCGCCGAGTGCGAGCATAGCGACAACAGCAACGACTTTCTTCATCACATCTTCCTTCCCAGGAAACAAGTTGGGGAGCGGGCGCAGCCCTTCTGGTGAGCCCGTTAGCAAGACCTTAGTGGTTAGAATATGGGAATTCCAGCGTCTTTGGACAATGACTTATTTGGCTGATAGTAAGGATTTTTCGGGTGTGTTTGACGCTCCACAAGCTTACGGCGTCACACAGGAGAATATCGCTCGTGAGGGCGTCAAAATGGGGCAAATCAGCGTATCTTGTGAGTTAAAAACCGCATTTTTGCCAAACTCGCCACAGGCGAGCCCGGCAAGCTTAAGGAGCGCGGCCGGTGTCGTGGTCTGACTGGTGTAGCAAATCTCGACGGATTGTCGATCCGTCAGTTTTTTCGCAAAATTTGGGTCGTCCCGGTTAAATTCCTGCGCGTTAAAAATATAAGGTTCCCGCGCGCATGCGGCCAAGAGCAATAGCGCCCCGACCATCGTCGCCATCTTGAAATTGGACTTCGTCACCATAACGCCTCTATAGCGGCATTTTCGGGGGCCAACAATCACGTCTAGAACCTAGCCCAAAGACAGCAACGCCGTATTCCCACCGGCCGCCGTGGTATCGACGGATGTTGTCCGTTCCGTGGCGAACCGGGCCAGGTAGTGAGGCCCCCCCGCTTTGGGGCCGGTACCGGACAGGCCTTCACCGCCAAACGGCTGTACACCGACCACCGCACCGATCATATTGCGGTTCACATAGATATTTCCGGCGCGTAATTTCCCACGGAGACTTTCAACCGTCTCGTCCACGCGACTGTGAATACCCACGGTCAGGCCGTACCCGGTTCCATTAATCGCATCCACGACACTCTGCAGATCATCGCTTTTGTAGCGAACAACATGAAGGATCGGTCCGAATACTTCTTTCTCAAGCCGGTGGATACCATCGATCAAATAAATCCGGGGCGCAAAATATGTACCGTCAGCAGCGGTTTCCGGAAGATCGGCCTCAAACAATAACTCACCGACCTGCTCCATTTCTCTGACATGAGCGTCAAGCAGATCACGTGCCTGCTCGTCAATGACCGGTCCCACATCGGTTGCCAGCGCCAAGGGGTCCCCGACAGAAACTTCCGCGGCCCGGCCGACCAGCATTTCTAAAAGACGGTCAGCAATATCCGCCTGGACATAGAGGCATCGGAGCGCCGAGCAGCGTTGCCCGGCACTTTGGAATGCCGACAAAATTGCGTCATCGACCACTTGTTCCGGCAGCGCCGAGGAATCCACGATCAAGGCATTCTGCCCACCGGTCTCGGCGATGAATGGAACAATCGGCCCCGACCGTGCGGCCAGGGTACGGTTAATGATCTGCGCCGTTTCAAAGGACCCGGTGAAGACCACGCCGGAAACCCTCTCATCGCTAACCAGTTTCGCGCCAACCGTCGCGCCATCACCCGGCAATAGGTGAAGTGCGGCCGATGGGATTCCGCCTTCCAGCATCAGCGCCACGGCCAACGCCGCGATCAGCGGCGTTTGCTCGGCGGGCTTGGCGATCACCGCATTTCCAGCGGCCAAGGCCGCTGTGATCTGTCCTGTAAAAATAGCGAGGGGGAAATTCCACGGACTAATGCAGGCGAAGACTCCCCGGCCGTGGAGCGACAGACTATTCTTTTCGCCCGTGGGTCCCGGCAGACCTTGCGGTGCCGCGAACTCCTCCCGCGCCCGCCATGCATAATAGCGGCAAAAATCAACGGCTTCCCGCACCTCGGATACCGCATCATCCAGCGTCTTGCCGGCCTCCCGAATACAAAGCGCATAAAATTCCGCACGATTGGCCTCAAATAATTCGGCAATACGGTCCAGCGCAGCCGCCCGTTCCTCCGCGGGTATTGCATCCCAGCTGGCGGCGGCAGTATGGGCGGACGATATCGCCAATTCGA
>JAQCKY010000181.1 GCA_027592155.1 Pseudomonadota bacterium | reverse complement strand
CTATATTTCTTGGCCCCCGCCCGCTTCCCCTAACCCATCGCGTTCGGCGGCCCCTCGAGCCCCATCAGCGTCCCGCCATACTGATCGCCGATACTGTCCAACTCGAACACCGCGTGCGTGTCCAGCGCCTCGATGTCGCGTTGGAAACGTTGAATCGGGGAGTCGAGGAATTTCGCGCGGGAGCCGGCCATTTGGCCGACGTCGTGGACGATCTCGGCCGATTGGCGGCCGACATAGCTGACGATCATCCGGGATTCCAGGCGGTCCTCGCGAGTGAAACGATAACTTGACGAGGCCCGCTCCGAGGTCTCGTTGATGTGGCGGTCAAACAAGGCCCGCATGGCGTCGAGCTTCATTTTGTTTTCGGCCAGTTTGAGGCGCGTCGTCATTTGTTGTTGCAGCCGCGCGCCGCTATAGGCACCGACTTTGTCTTTCAACAGATCCGAGACGATTTCGAAGACACCCTCGGCGCCGCCGACCATGACACCGACCGCGCCGACGCCGAGATAGGTCAACAGCGGCACCCGCCAGAGCGGGCCGGTATTGAGGGCGAGGCCCGGGCATTTGCTTTCCCGGAACTCAACCACATTGACGGAGCGGTGTTCCGGAACGAACAGGCTCTCTAGCTCGACATTGTGGCTGCCCGTACCCCGCATCGCCGAGACGTGCCAGGTGTCCAGAATTTTGACGTCCTTGATCGGAACGATGAAGCGGCGGATTTCCGGTTTGCCATCGGTATTTTCCGACCCCGCAATGGGCGCGCTCATCAGCATGAAGTCGCCGTTGTGGATACCGCTCGCATAGGGCCACATGCCGCTGAGCTTGTAGCCGCCATTGACAGGCTCGGCAGTACCGCACGGCATGATCTGGCCCGGCGACATGGTATAGCCGGTGCCGTTAGGGCCCCAGACTTCCTGCTGCGCTTCTTCGGGAAAATGGCCGTACTGAAAATTGTGATACATCAAGAAGCCCATCACCCAGGCGGACGACGTGCAACCCCGCCCCCATTCCCGGATGATGTGGGGGATATATTTGTAGTCGGCTTCGTGGCCGCCGAAGCGCCGAGGCACGGCAGCGCGAAACAGATCGGCGTCCTTGGCGTCCTGGATCGTCTCATCGAGAACCCGGCCAGCCTCTTCGGTCGCCGCTGCCCGTTCCCGCAAGGCCGGCACCATGGCGCGGGCGCGAGCGACCAGTTCCGCACCGTCAACAGCCGCGGAGTTGGTACTATCCATGATTATTTCTCCATGAAGTGCGGCATCACTTCTTTGCTGTAGAGCTCAATGGATTTTTCCGCGAGATCAATCGGCAGCATGTTGAAGCTGAGCTGGAAGGAGGCGACATCGACGGCGCCGATATCGCTTTGGAAGTCGTTCATCTGTTCGATGATCCGTTTGGGCGTGCCGATCCAGGCCGCGCCCCGCGCCAAAGTCGATTCAAAATTATCCTTGCCGATATTTTCCATCAACTTGTCATAGCCGGGATAGTCGGCGGAGGATGCCCCGCCGGTCCAGTCCGATCCTGCATCGCATAGCGAGGCGATATAGGCGTTGATCGGCCCCCGGGCGATGTCATGGGCTTCCCTCTCATCGGGCCAGCAGAACATGTGGAACATCAGCATGATCCGGCCATTGCCCTCATGGCCGGCTTCCTTCCAGCTTTCCCGGTAGGTCCCCATCATCTCCTTCATCTTGGGCCCGAACAGCGGCACCCCCATCACGCCGTGCCCCAATTTTGCGGCCCCGGCGAAAGATTCCGGGCTCGAGACGGCGGCCACCCAAAAGGGCGGACGCGGCTTCTGGGTCGGACGCGGCAAGGAGGTCGTATTCTTAAAACTATGAAACTGTCCCTCGCAGGTAACGTTTTCTTCTTCCAAAAGACGCCGGATCTGTTCGACGCCTTCGTCGAAGCGGGCGCGGCTTTCATCCATGCTGATCCCGAAACGCTCATACTCCAGCGGCAGGAAGGCGCGCCCGAAGCCGATCTCGACCCGCCCGTTCGAGATGGCATCGGCCATCGCGATCTCACCGGCGAGCTTGAGAGGATGGTTAAAGACCGGCAGGTTCGCGCCGGTAATGATCTTCGCTTTCTTGCTTCGTTGCGAGGCGGCGGCCAGGAAAATCAGCGGGTTGGGGCTGTATCCGCCATAGGCATGGAAGTAGTGCTCGACAATCCGCACATGGGTGTAATTCAACTCGTCGCAGCGATCGACGAGGCGGAGGCACTCCTCATAATACTGTGCGCCCGATTTTTCTTCCGGCCCGACGGACGGAAAGAAGTGCATTCCGAATTCCATGTGTAGTCCCTTCCCTTTGGCGTTTTTGCGCGACGGCTCTTTGACGTCATCAGCATGCTAAGGAGCTTGTTTGGATGCGGCAAGAAAACTGCGCACCGTTCCACTCCGTAGATTCATATATCCACGAAAGCTTAGCAATTTTATCTGATAAATGAAATATTGAAATATCAGCTATATAGATTACCACTAGCCCCAGTAAACATACTTTAGGAAGAATGCGCCTTGGCGAAACGGAAGACCAAAAAAGCCCCCCGCCGCGAAACCCCGATCGATCTGGACCGCCACCTGCCGGCACAGCTCATGGTGCTCGGCGGCACCATTGGACGTCATGCGGTACGCGAAGGCGCGCGCAAACTTGGCCTCGACCTGATGGAATGGCGGGTCATTCAGGTAGTCGGCACCCAAGGCCGGTCCACCATCAACCAGGTGGCCGACCGTCTCGCCATGGATCGGGGCGGCACCAGCCGCGCGATCGCGCGCCTCGACGAACGCGGAATTCTGTCGCGTACCGCCGACGCAAAGGACCGGCGGCGCTCTCTGGTCGATCTCACCCCCAAAGGCCAGGCGCTTCACGATGATATCGTACGCTTCGTCCGCGCCTACCGTGAACGGCTGTTGCGGCGCCTCTCGGCCAAAGACCGGGACCAGCTGCAACGCACCATGACCAACCTCATCGAAGAGGCCGGCGCGATGCTTGCTGAGTGCTGGTCGCCGGAGCACTAACGCGCCATATCCGGATCGTCGTGCCCGGGCTTGACCCGGGCATCCACAACTTCTGGTACGGCAATGGATCACCGGGTCAAGCTCGGTGATGACTGTTATAATTCGACGTCTCTCTAATCGAACCCGAACAGCTTCGCCGCATTGCCCCGCCCGATCTGTTGGCGGTCGGCGTCTGACAGTTCGGTATTGTCGAACCAATCGGCGGCATCGACGGTGACCTCGAAGGGATAGTCGACCGAGAACATGATGCGGTCGATCCCCATGGTCGCCAGCGCGCAGTGCAACGTCGCATCCGAGAAATTGCCGCTGGTCGTGATGTGGAAGTTGTTCTTGAGATAGTGGCTCATTTCGTGGCGGCAGGGATAACCCTGCGGCAGTTTGCGGATGCGGTGATCGATGCGCCACATATCGTAGGGAATGTGCTCTCCCATATGGCCCAGAATGACCTGCAGCTTAGGGCATTCGTCGAACAACCCCGACCCAATCAGGCGCAGTGCGTGGATCGACGTCTCCGCCGCGAACCCCCAGGCCGGGGCGATCAACCAGGGATGATCTTGATAAGCCTGCGCGCGCGGGCTGATCGGCGAACGGGGATGCAGATAGAACGGCACGTCCAGCGCCTCACATGTCTTCCAGAAGTCACGATATTCCGGCCCGTCGAAATAGATCACCGAATCCTCGATATCCTTCTGGGTAAAACCGTTCACCAAAGCGCCTTTAAAACCCATTTCCTGGACGCAACGGGTAAGCTCTTCGGCCGCCGCGGCCGGATCCTGCATCGGCAACGCGGCGAAGGCGGTAAAGCGGTCGGGCTTCTTGGCGCACTCGGCGGCCAAAATGTCGTTGGCCTTCTTGGACAGCGCAATGGCTTCTTCGGTGTTCAGCATCGCCTGGATCGCCGGCGCATTGAGAGACAGGATCGACATCTCCACGCCGTATTTATCCATTTCCTCGATGCGCTGTTCCTGAACGTCCAAAAGGCGTTTCGAGAGATCGTCCCAGCTCGCCGAGGCACCGACGATACCTTGGGAATCCCCCATGGTATCCGGAATGGCGAAATGTTCCTCGAGCGCGATTTTTCCCTGCATAGCTTGTCTCCCTAACTCAAATCGAGATTGAATAATTTGCTGGCGTTTTCACGCCCGATGGCCTGGCGCTGACTTTCCGGCATCGGCGCATTGTCGAACCAATTCGCGCCGTCGGCTGTATGTTCCATGGGATAGTCGACCGAGAACATCACCCGCTCCGTACCAAGCCCGGCGATGGCACAGGCCAACGTCGCATCGCAGAAATTACCGCTGGTGGTGACGTGGAAATTGTTCTTCAGGTAGTGGCTCATCGGATGTTCACAGGGATAGCCCTGGGGCAATTTCCGGATGCGGTGATCGATGCGCCACATGTCATAAGGGATATGTTCCCCGAGATGCCCCAAAATGACCTGCAGCTTGGGGCATTCATCGAACAACGCCGAGCCGATCAGGCGCAACGCATGGAGAGAGGTTTCCGCCGCAAACCCCCACGCCGCGCTGCGGATCCAGGGATGCCCCGCATAGGGCTGCATCCGGGATGGAACCGCCGTACGGGGATGCATATAAAATGGTGCGCCCAATGATTCGACGGTCTTCCAAAAATCTCGATATTCCGGGCCGTCATAATAAATCACCGAATCCTCGACGACATTTTGAGAGAAACCGTTGACCAAAGCACCGTGAAACCCAAGTTCGGCTACGCAGCGCGTTAACTCGGCCGCCGCCGCTTCCGGGTCTTGCATAGGCAGTGCGGCAAATCCGCCAAGGCGGCCGGCGCTCTGAGCGATCTCACCGGCCAGGAAATCATTGGTCCGGCGCGCCGTCTCAATGGCTTCTTTGACGTCCAGAATCTCCTGAATTCCCGGCGCGTTGAGGGATTGGATGGCGTATCGGATGCCATGGGCATCCATTTCCTCGATCCGTTGAGACCGCAGATCAAGCAAACGTCGTTCGATCTCACCCCACTCATCCGAGGTGTTGATGGTCGCCGCCGAACCACCCATCGTGTCCGGAACGGCATAATGTTCTTCAAGGACAATTTTTCCGTCCATGTTCAATCTCCCTGTTACTGGGCTTCCTGTTGCTGGAGGGAGCTTGGTCCGCCGTCCCGGGATGGTCAATACAGGGGATGGGCCAATAAAGCCGATCGATTTGCGGCATGGCCTTGCCCGGTTCCGCTTCCTATAATTCAGATCGTAAAACACCCAACGCCCAACCGCAGGAAGACGACCCCATGACCATGAGAGCCCTCGGCAATTCCAACGTTATGACCTCCTCGATCGGTATCGGCTGTAACCGGCTGATCAATCTTGACGATAAGGAGGCTGTCGCGGCCGTCGAAGAATCCCTGGAACGCGGCATCAATCACTTCGATACGGCGGAATCTTACGGTAACGGCGCCGGCGAAACCTTCCTGGGCGAACTGATGAAGGGCCGGCGGGAGAAATTCATGGTCGCGTCGAAGTTCGGCATGCGTCCAGGCCCCGACGGCCCGAAGATTTGCGCCACGCCGGAATATCTCCGCGACGCCTGCGAAAAGTCTCTGCAGCGCCTGCAAACCGATTATATCGATCTGTATTATCAGCACCGGGTGGACCCGAACGTGCCCATCGAAGAGACCTGGGGCGCGATGAAGGAACTGGTCGAGGCGGGAAAGGTTAAGTCCTTAGGACTCAGCCGCGGCACACCGGACGAAATTCGCCGCGTGCATGCAATTCACCCGAAGTCGGCGCAGCAG
>JAQCKY010000180.1 GCA_027592155.1 Pseudomonadota bacterium | reverse complement strand
AGTTCTGGTTGAACTTACCGCCGGCATGAAGCTGGGTCATGATGACTTCGGCCGCGGAAATGCCTTCCTCTTCGTGAATGTCGACCGGAATTCCCCGCCCGTTATCGGAGACGGTAACCGATCCATCGCCGTTCAGCGTGACCTCGATCATGTCACAATGTCCGGCCAATGCCTCGTCGATGGCGTTGTCCACCACCTCGTAAATCATGTGATGCAGGCCGGAGCCATCGTCGGTATCACCGATATACATGCCAGGCCGTTTGCGAACGGCCTCAAGACCCCGCAACACCTTGATCGATTGAGCGTCATAGGCGTCGGGATCAATATCTTCAGGAATATCGTCGATATTTTCGTCGGTCATTTTCTCTTATCCACCACATTAATTCTGCCGGTTTCCTCGCCGGAACTCTGACTTTTTTAGTGTTTCTCTTTGTTTATTCAAAACCTTGGGGCTCAACCGAAGCATCTCTAACGGAAAAATGCTGCGCCCGCGCGCCCAAGGGTGAAAACAAAATTGGGTCCGTCCCCGTCATCCAGGTTTGGCATCCAAGATCCACCAGCATTTCAAATAGCGCCGCCCGGCGCCGGTCGTCTAAATGAGCCGTAATTTCATCCAGCAATAACAAAGGCTTCCTGCCGGTTTGGAACGCAAGCATGCGGGCCGCCGCCAGGATCAGCGTAATCAGCATCGCTTTTTGCTCTCCCGTCGAGCATTGAGCCGCCGGCATGCCGCTTCGGGCGTCGTGCACCTCGAAATCACTTCGGTGAGGGCCGACACTGGAAGTCCCCGAAGCGCCGTCCAAATACCGCTTTTCAGCGAGTTGGTCGCGCAATCTATCCTCAACCGCGAGAGCCGGTTCTGTTGCCAGCCATGCCTCCACATCGCCGCTCATCGCCACATCGAGGCTCGGAAACGGATCCCGGCCGTCAACGGCAAAGCGTTCCAGCGCCGAAACGGCTTCACGGCGGCGGGCCGCGACGGCGACACCATGGCGGGACATCGAATCTTCCACCGCGTTCATCCAGGTCGCATCAAAATTTCCGTCCCGAAGCAACCTGTTACGATTGCGCAAACTTTGCTCGTAAGCCGCAAGAGCGCCTGCATGTTCCGGATCAACGCCGATCACGATCCGATCGACAAACCGGCGGCGACCGCTCGCCCCCTCCAGAAACAACCGGTCCATTGCCGGCGTAAGCCAAACCGCACTTAAGATGGCGCCCAACGCGGCCTGTCCCCGTTCCGCTTTGCCATCGATCTTGATGGCGCGCGTTTCACGGCCGCCCTGCTCGGTGGATTGCAGCCCGGTGCCGACATCGACCACGCCGTTTTCGTTTTCAACCTGCGCTGCAATCGCCCAGTTTCCCTGTACCGCGAGAGGGGCCGCCGTCGGTGCAGATGCCGCACCAATGCGGCCGACCTCGGATAATTTAGCGCCACGCAGCCCACGGCCCGGGACCAGATACGAAAGTGCTTCCAGCAAATTCGTTTTCCCCGCCCCATTTTCGCCAACCAGTACGACGGGGCGGTCATCTGTCTCAATAACCGCCTCGGTGTAGCACCGGAAATCGGTCAATTTTAGACGCCGAACAAAGGGCATCACGATACCGGCTTGCGGCGGTTGAGAAGCCCGTAAACCGGCAGCACGAGGATCAACGGCATGCACACCGCTCCGCCAATCTGGCGCGGAGGGGTCCAATTGCAGGGGGATTGAAGACAATTGTGTTCAGTTTCGCGCCGGAAGCCGTTAAACACGCATCGGCATAAGAACATAGATCGCACTGGGATCATCCAAATCCTGAACCAGCGTCGGGGAGGCCGCGTCGGCAAAGGTAAACTGAATTGTCGAACCCGCAATCTGCTGAGCAATATCCAGCAAGTAGCGAGAATTGAACCCAATTTCGATATCGCTCGATCCGTACTCCACCGAAATCTCTTCAAATGCCGTGTCATTTTCAGGACTGTTTGCCGAGAGCGTCAACGTGCTGTTGGCCAGAGTGAGTTTGACCGAGCGGGATTTTTCCGTGGAAATGGCAGAGACACGGTCAACCGCATCGGCAAATAACTTACGGTCCGCCTGCATTCCCTTGTCGTTATCCGTCGGAATAACCCGGTCGTAATCGGGAAACGTACCATCGATCAGTTTCGATGTAAGAACGGCGCCCTCAAACGAGAACTGAATTTTGGTATCGGAAAGCGACACCGAGACATCTTCGGTCGATTCATCAATGAGCTTGCGAAGCTCCCCCACCGCTTTGCGGGGCACGATAACGCCTGGCATACCCTCGCTGGGAAGGGGAAGTTCGACGCTGGCGAGCCTGTGACCATCGGTAGCAACCGCCTTGAGGACCTTCACACCACTGTTCTCCGCGACATGGAGATAGATGCCGTTCAGATAATATCGGGTCTCTTCGGTCGATATCGCGAATCGGGTCCGATCAATGATGCCGCGCAGACCAGCCGCGGATACCGTGAACCGGTGCGCCATTTCGCCGCCCGCCATGACCGGAAAATCTTCCGTCGGCAGACAAGTCAGTGTGAACCGCGACCGCCCCGAACTTAGCACCAGCTGTCCATCGGAACCGGTACAGTCGAGCTCCACCTGGGAGCCTTCAGGCAACTTCCGCACGATATCAAACAGAGTATGGACCGGCGCCGTCGTTGATCCCGAGGTTGCTATTTCCGCCTCAACGGTCTCAACAATATCCAGATCCATATCGGTGGCATTGAGGCTAAGACTGCCGTTCGGCGCCTCAAACTTCACATTGGATAGTATCGGGATGGTATTGCGCCGTTCGACAACACTTTGAATATGGGTCAAAACCTTGAGCAACTGGGCCCGCTCGATCGTAATCTTCATGACGTGAAATCGCCGTTTATTTACACGTTAATATCAGTGCCGCAGAGCACGGCACGGGTTCAAGAGCACCGGTAGTATGACCAAATCTTGATCCGGCCAAATCCCTGATGGCGACCCCTCAAATTTTTGATTTTGCGGCGCAAACCGCACACACCGGGAGTCGCCGATATTATAGCAAAATTCGGCAATTTCCGAAGCTTTTTCGCGGCCTATCCAGAATAGGATCCCCGGCGCAATTTTACAGTAGTAGCCGGACCAAATAGATTAGCCGGGGTTTGGCCTCAGCCCTCCAGCATACGCCGCAGTAATTCGACGTCTTCGGCAAAGCTGGTGTCGTGATCCCTAAGCTCATCGACCTTGCGAACAGCATGCATAACCGTTGTGTGATCCCGGCCACCGAATTTGCGGCCGATCTCCGGCAAGGAGCGTGAGGTCAGCTGTTTCGCCAAATACATCGCGACCTGCCGGGGGCGGGCAACGGACCGCGCCCGACGCGCCGAATGCATATCGGAAAGGCGAATGTTGAAATGTTCAGCGACGCGCTTTTGAATTTCTTCAATCGTCACGCGCCGATCATTGGCGCGCAAAAGGTCGTGCAGAACCTCCTGAGTCGTCTCGAGGCTGATCTCACCGCCGATCAGCTGAGCGTGAGCGGTAACACGGTTGAGCGCGCCCTCTAATTCCCGGACATTCGAGGTGATTTTGTGCGCCAAGAACTCCAGCACCTTCCCGGGCGCGGAGACTTGCATCTGTTCGGCCTTGGATTCCAAAATCGCCAGGCGAAGCTCATAGGTCGTGGCATGAATATCGGCGACCAGACCGCAATTGAGGCGGGACTTCAAACGCTCCTCAACACCCTCAAGGTCCGAGGGTGATTTATCGGCGGACAGAATTATCTGCCGGCCCTGATCGACCAAAGCATTGAAGGTATGGAAAAATTCTTCCTGGGTCGCGTCACGACCCCCGATAAACTGGACATCGTCGATTATCAGAACATCCACCGAACGGAACTGCTCCTTGAAATCGACGGTATTCTGTTCACGGAGCGCCCGGACGAACTGATACATGAATTTCTCAGCCGAGAGATAGACCACTGTCCGGGAGGGACCCCGCTGCAGGATTTCCCAGGCAATGCCATGCATCAGATGGGTTTTCCCCAACCCGACGCCGCCATAGAGGAAAAGGGGATTAAACGGAACGGTCGCCGCCTCTGCCACACGGCGCGCCGCAGCATAGGCAAATTCATTCGGTTTGCCGACGACAAAATTGGAAAATGTAAAACGCGGATCCAACGGTGCCGAAATATGGCCATTGGCATCCATACCGTTGACGATCGTCGGAGTTGCTTTCGCCTTCGGTTGCTCAGGTTCTATCGGGGCCGGCGCCGCTTCAGCGGCGGCTTTCAATTTAGGCTGGACGGAAACCTCAACGGATTGGATGCCTGAATCCTCGGCGCTCCAGAGTTCCCTAATGCGATCCAAATAATTCGCCACAACCCAATCCCGCATAAAACGGCTTGGTACTGAAATCCGCGCTTCCGATCCTTTGATACTTCTGGCGGCAATCGGCTTTACCCAATTTTCAAATGCCGATTCATCCAGCTCCGCCTTAAGGCGGCTGCTCACGCGGTACCATTGGGTCTGAAGAAGTTGGTCAGTCTTCTCCGATGTCATATTTTACTAGCCTATCTAAATTCTTGTTCTGAAGAAGCACCGCGGAGACAGCTTCATCGTTTCCATGATGACGCCTGTAAGACGTCACCGCTCATACACTATAGGTATTTAGGAAAACCTATTAGAACCCCCCGAATAAACCCCTGACGTACACGGTGGTACGGTCGAATGGCGCAACGAACTGTACTTGACCCGCACTCAGTACCGAATTTTCGTCGAGTATTTTTTACTTAAATTTTATTATAATTTTACGGGAATTTTTTAGCTAAAATTGAATTTATGAGAGCCTTTATTGTATTTAAGTGGCTAAGTCACTGAAACCAAATAATTATACATTTTTTGTCTTCGTATTGTCTTGCGGCCTTCGTCATCGACCGAGCCATAAATGTACTAGCGGTAAAATTTTGATTCAATGGGACCGAACAGAGAACGTTGAAAATAATCTTCTTGACTCACGAAGGGGGTTGGAGTCTCGAGCCACCCCGGCGAAAAATTGAGGAGGAAATTCCCGGCGTCTTAATCACAAGACCGGAAAGATACAGCACCAAAATGAAGGCATAAAAAAAGCCGCATCGATTTCGATGCGGCTTGATCGGCGTTTGTTAGGCGCTAAGCGCTCATCGCCTTAATGCGAGCGGAAAGACGCGAAACTTTCCGAGAGGCTGTGTTGCGATGAAGAATGTTCCGCTGTGCCCCCCGCATGATTTCGGGCTCAGCAACCTTCAACGCTTCCTTTGCCGCGACCGCATCGCCGCCAGCAATCGCCAACTCGACATTCTTAATGAATGTGCGCATGCGGCTGAGGCGGGAACGGTTAATCACATTGCGTCGCGCAATCTGACGAATTCTTTTTTTAGCACCGGCGTGGTTCGCCATCGACGTGTCCTATCATTCTCACGAATCTTGCAGAAGGCCGGGGTTATATCCGGGGGGTGGCGGGGCGTCAAGTCTACAATGGCGTTCCACGCGCTCCCTTACTCACTTGCCCGGTTCCGGGCGAAGGGAAAACCTCACCTGTGTTTGGGAGGTGCTTTTACCCGAGAATTCGAGTTTCAACAGCTCACGACCGCGACGGAAAATGACGGGGCTTTCGGCCTGCCATCCAAGCTGCGGTAAGGTAAGGCGATAGAACTCAATGACCGTGGACCGCGCGACCCGCCCGGTGGCAGTCGCGTCAACAATCCGCCCCTCCGGGCTATCGAACTCCACCGTTTTATCTGAGATCGCCGCCAATCCGGGCGCCAGGGGGAGATCG
>JAQCKY010000179.1 GCA_027592155.1 Pseudomonadota bacterium | reverse complement strand
CACCCCGATGCCGCTCATCACCCGATCGAAGATAGAATCTTTCGGCAGATCTATACCCATGATGCGGCAATAGCGACGTCGCTGGGCGACCTCGAGATCGAGCATGCGCACTTACGGGAGTTGTTGGGCAAGATTGAGCGGACCATGCGTGATGTGTTGTCCGATCTGGAGATGCCGCGGTCTGAGTTAATAGATGCCGTAACAGGGTTCGTGGAATTCCTCCGCAGTCATATGCTGATGGAGGCCGGGCGCTTTTTCCCGGCTGCGCAGCGGGTTCTGACCCAAAAAGATTGGGATGAAATCGAACAGGAGATGAAGGGTCTAAACGCCGCCGCCGGATCGAAATATGACGATATGAAAGATCAGATTCTCCAGGCCGGTCGCGAACTGGTCTGATCATGAATTTTCCACTCAACATCGATGCCTATGCGCCGGGCGAAATTGCAAAGCGTGTTTCAACCGCGGGTGTCGCCAAAGCGACCTTGCCCGCGCTACCAATGTTTGTCTTGGCGCTTCTGGCCGGTGCGTTCATCGCGTTCGGTGGCATGCTTTTCACGCTTGCCGTCACCGACAGCGGGTTGGGATATGGACCCGGGCGTTTGTTGGGTGGCCTCGCTTTTTCCCTCGGGTTGATCTTGGTTGTCATCGGGGGGGCGGAGCTCTTCACCGGTAATAATCTGATCGTTATGGCCTGGGCCGAAGAAAGGATCACGCTTGGGCAATTGATGCGGAATTGGGGGATCGTCTATACCGGTAACCTGATCGGTTCGCTCGCCATGGCCCTCGGCGTCTTTTGGTCCGGTATACTGAATGGTGGCGGTGGGGGGTTGATGCAAACAGCGATCTCGATTGCTGAGGCAAAGGTAGCATTATCCCCGCTTGAGGCTTTCCTGCGTGGGATATTTTGCAATGTTCTTGTTTGCCTTGCGATTTGGCTTTGTTTTGCTGCCCATTCGGTATCGGGGAAAATATTGGCGATCGTCTTTCCGATCACCGCTTTTGTGGCGTTGGGGTTTGAGCACTCCGTCGCCAATATGTATTTGATCCCAGTCGGCATGTTGGCGGGCGCCGCCCTCTCGGTGGGGGGATTGATCGGCAATCTACTGCTGGTCACTGCCGGGAACGTCATCGGCGGCGGTGTGCTCGTCGCCCTCGTGTACTGGCTGGTCTATCTCAATGACCGGTCGGCTGGGATTGAACCAGACAAGACGACAAAAGAGTGAGTCGATGACGGTCTCTCTTCAGGTCCGCGATGAGCACGGCAAAGACGATCAGTCAGAGGTCGTCGAACTCCTCACCCGCCCCGAGAGTTATGGGACCAATGTGACGCGCGTGGACCATATCGAGACGCACATATCCCATGTCTTTCTGGCTGGCGAAGATGTTTACAAACTGAAAAAGCAGGTGAAGCTTCCTTACCTCGATTTTTCGACGCTCGCATTGCGTCAATCGGCCTGCGTCAACGAAATCCACGTGAATCGCCGGACGGCAAGCCAACTGTACCGAGGGATTATCCCGGTGATGCGCGACGGTTCCGGGACGTTGCGCATCGGCGGTAGCGGCCAGTTGGTCGATTGGCTCGTCCGAATGCGCCGGTTCGACCAGGCCATGATGCTGGACCATCTGGCCGACCAGGGTCGGCTCGATCAGGCGATGATGGAAAGCCTCGCCGATATGATTGTTCGATTGCACGGGAGCGCAGAGATTTGCCGGAGCCGAAACCATGCCGCCGATCTGGAAGCGGTCATCGACAATAACCAGGCATGTTTAGAGAGTTTCGAAAATCGCTTATTTCCAACCAAAGGCATTCGCGCATTGTCGAAACGCGCCTTAAAATTTTTCAACGATCACCGCGCCACGCTCGATCAGCGTCGGCGGGACGGCTTTGTTCGCCATGGCCACGGGGATCTCCATCTCCAGAACATTGTTCTGATCGACCGAAAACCGATACCGTTCGATGCGCTCGAATTTAACCGCAAACTCGCGACGATCGATGTCTATTACGATCTCGCCTTTTTGCTGATGGACCTTGGCCTTCGTAATTGCCGCTCGCTCGCGAGCATTGTACTCAACCGTTACATTGCCGGGACCGGCGATGTCGGCGGGTTATCCAGTCTCCCTCTTTTCCTATCGGTCCGGGCCGCTGTGCGCGCCCATGTCGCGGCTACTCAAGGAGAACAACAAAAATCTCAGAGGAAGGTCGAGGAAGCCCAGCGCTACTTTGCCGCGGCGGCGGATTTTCTTGATGTTACCGCTCCACGGCTAATTGCAATTGGAGGATTATCGGGCTCCGGAAAGTCCTGTCTGGCCGCCGGCATTGCGCCCTTGATCGGCAACTTTCCCGGTGCCTGTATCGCGCGAAGCGATGCCATTCGAAAACGTCTGGCCGGCGCAGATCTGAGTGAACGGCTGCCGCCATCGGGTTACGGCGCCCGGAGAACGGATCAGACCTATCGTCAGGTTTACGATGAGGCGAGACAGGCTTTGGCCGGAGGGCATTCCGTGATTGCCGATGCGGTATTCGCGAAACCGGCGCAACGCCAAGCGATTGAGCAGGTGGCGACGGACCTCGGCGTTCCCTTCACGGGGGTCTGGCTTGAGGCGCCGGAGGGGGCGCTGGCCGAGCGGATTGCCGCCCGCAAAAATGACGTTTCCGATGCAACGGTGTCGGTCCTGCAACAACAGCTTAACTATAAGCTTGGCCGGATCGGCTGGGTTCGTGTCGTCAATGACGGCATGCCCGACGACGGTGTGGAAAAGGTTTCAAGGGTACTCGGCTTATCGCCCGATCTTTCGGTCGGAGCCAATTGAAAGGCCGATTACGACAAGACGGTTACTTGAGGCTGAGGATGTAGGCGACCAGATTGTCGGTTTCTTCCGGTGTGAACTGAAAGTTCGGCATGCGCTGATGCGGGGTCTGAAAAAACCGTCGAATTTGAAATTCGGTTGTCGAAGGTCGGCGCGCGTATTGAATGAACGGCGGCGCGCCAAGATCGTTGCGGGGCTTAGCTTGGATCGCTGTGACCTTATGACAGGCCGAACAGATTTGGAGGGCTATGGACCGCCCGGCATCTTTATCGCCGACCGATGCGGCAAACGCGGGCAGTGCATAGGCGGCCAGTGCCGCCCAACCAAGCGCCCCAATCAAATATTTCATTGCCGGTTAGGTGAGCTTTTTAGTCTGTTGCACACCCCAGATAAGAGCGCCGGCAAAACCAATCATTGAGACGATGACGAGCGTTATGAATAAGATCCCTGCGGTGGTCATGACAATTCTCCTTCTTCTCCAAACCTCGGCCAGTTCGCCGAACTTCGTAAACAATGGCGCCTGATTGATTATTTGGCTTTGACTTGGATCAAGCGAAGAATGTGGTGGTTCCCCCTCCCTCACGGCTGCTTGGAAAGGAAGATTTTTCAGCCTAGTGTTTCCGCTGAACAATGAAGCGAGAGAACGCAAAATGAAGGCCCTCGTCCTACACGGTCCCAACATCCCTTTTTCACTGGAAGACGTCCCCGATCCCGTTGCCGGACCCGGCGAAGCGGTCGCCAAGATCATTACCTGCGGCGCCGGCTTGACCATTCAGCATGTTCGCGCAGGGCGCATGATTGTGGATTATCCGCGCATCATCGGCCATGAGATCACCGCGGAAATTGTTGAGGTGGGTTCCGAAACCAATGGGCTGAAGGTGGGTGATCCGGTTACGGCATATTTTTATATGACCTGCGGATATTGCCGTTGGTGCCGCGCCAACCGTGAAACGCTGTGTGAAAATTTTGATGGATATGTGGGCCGGGAAATCGACGGCGCCTATGCCGAATATATGAAGCTGCCGGCAAAGACGTTTCTCAAACTCCCCGAAGGGCTGGACTATAAAAACCATCCCGCCGAAGTCGGCGTGATTACCGATGCTATCGCCACACCTTACAAAGTCCTGCGCCGCGCTCGCGTGACGGCGCAAGATACCGTTGCCGTCTTCGGCGGCGGCGGCGGCCTTGGGATTCACATGGTGATGATGGCGAAATGGGCCCACGCCAATGTCATCGCGGTCGATGTGCGCCCGGAAAAATTCGGTGCCTGCCGTACCGCCGGAGCCGACCACTGCGTCGATGCCAGTGCGAATGACGCCCATGAACAGATGATGGAAATTACGTCCGGCAAAGGCGTCGACGTTGCCATCGATTTTGTCTCGTCGCGAAGCTCGCTGGAAATGGCGGCCGACGCCTTGGGTGTTGGTGGACGGCTGGTGACGCTCGGCGGGTCAGGTGCGAAATTTGAGGCCAACGCACAGGCGATGTTGGGCAAGGAACTGGAGCTGCTCGGCAGCCGTTACGCGACCAAGCAGGAGGTGCAGGAATCATTGGCTCTGGTCGCCCGTGGCGATGTATGGCCTTTGGTGACCGAGGTTGTTCCCATGGCCGAAGCCGAGGCGTTGCATGAGCGGGTTGAGCAGGGTCTGGTCACCGGCCGCGCCGCATTGCAAATTTCGGAAGCCTGAATTCTACGCGCCGAGACGCTCTGTTAACGCCTGACGCACGCCGTCAATCACATCGTCCCAGCGGCCCGGTTCGCTCTGGCGAAACAGTCGCATCGTCGGATACCACAAACTATTGGATCGATCTCGTCCCCATCGCCAATCTGAAAAAACCGAGAGTAGTGTCCAGCACTCAGCGCCGAGGGCACCGGCGAGATGGGCAACGGCTGTATCGATGGAGACGACCAGATCGAGGGCCTCGATGGTGGTTGTTGTGTCGGCAAAATCGGTAAAGCTTGATCCAAGGTCGATAATTTTTTCGCCCCAAGAGAGTCCGGCGATGTCTGTGATGGGGTCTCCAACTTGCAGACTATACAGGGAAATACTGTCGATCGCCGTGAGCGGCGCAAATGCCTCAAGCGGACAGGGGCGTCCCAGGAAATTTTTTGCGCTCGGCCGTCCCCGCCATACCAATCCGACTTTAAAGTTTTCATCATCAATCAAGGCCTCTGGAACGTCTCGCCCGGGTCCCCGGAGATACGGCACGTCGCGCGGTAGGCTGTCGACGCAGGTGCCGAGCAGATGGGGCAGGCTCATCATCGGTGCATGAAAATCGCAATCAGGCAAAGCGTCACCGAACGGGATGACATCGCTAATTCCGGCGATTCCTCTGATCAGCGGGGCCAAGGGCGGATACGTTTCGACAACTATCTCGCCGGAAAAGTCCCTAAGAAGCGCCAGAAATCGTGCCATTTGAATCGTATCGCCGTAGCCCTGTTCGGCCGTTACCAGCAATCGCTTTCCATCGAGAGGAGCGCCGTCCCAGGGTTTTCCCGAAAATTCCCGCCGGGTGAACTGAGGCAAATCCCACCGGGCCTCATACGCTTCGAACCCTGCCTCATAGTCGTCGCTCATTAGCAGGGTAAGGGCCCTATTCCATCGGGCATCGGCATGTTTGGGATGGCGGGCGATAACACGGTCATAGTGGCCCAGAGCTTCTTTGAGTTCGCCTTGAACTTGCAGCGCCGTTCCCAAATTGACCATTGCATCGGCATGGGTGTCGTCGAGGCTAAGGGCCTGCTCATAATGTTCCTTCGCCATCTCAACCCGGCCCGCCCGCATTTCGACATTACCGATATTGCTGTGGGCGTCGGCGTTTCGGGGGTCGAGGGCCATTGCCCGTTCGAATGCTTCCCGGCTCACTTCAAGATTGTCCCGGTCAAAAGAAACGGCCCCGAGAATATTCCAGGACGCTGACGCGCCCGGCGCAAGTTCGGTTGTCCGCTGAGCGTGAAACATCGCTTGCTCGAATTTGCCGGTTTGGCGGAGGGCATCCGATAAGTTGAGGTGGGCCGCGGTCAGG
>JAQCKY010000178.1 GCA_027592155.1 Pseudomonadota bacterium | reverse complement strand
TTATTGGCTGCGAAAGCGGCCCGCGAACAGGCAACCGGCCACAATAATCCACCCTTGTTGGTTAAAATTGCCCCCGATCTGTCCGATGCCCAGATTTCGGACATAGCGGACGTGGTGATGGAACTCGAAATCGACGGGGTGATCGCGACGAACACCACCATAGATCGGCCGGATACGCTTGCGAGCCCGCACGCCGCGGAAGCCGGCGGGTTGAGCGGCCAACCCCTCTTTGAGCCATCGACAAAGGTTCTCCACGAACTATACGGCCGGACCCAGGGGCGCATTCCTTTGATCGGGGTGGGCGGTGTTGGATCGGCGGCGGAGGCCTACGCAAAGATCAGGGCCGGTGCCTCTCTCGTCCAGCTCTATAGCGCGATGACCTATAAAGGCTTGGGCATTTTCGCCGACATCGCGCGGGGGCTTTCGGAGCGGCTGAAGGCCGATGGCTTCGACAATGTCGCGGACGCCGTCGGCGCCGATCACCGGTAAGCGGCTAATCCGCTTTGCGGGCGTTCGACCATCGCGCAAACGCAAATGGCGCATAGGCCATGATGAGCAGAAATCGTCCCAGCTGATGGCCGATGACGAAGGCAACATCGAGGCCCAGCGCGAAGCCGACCAAGGTCATTTCGGCCATACCGCCCGGCGCGAAGGCTAACGCGAGTGCCGGGAACTCGAAGGGGCTAAGGCGGGTCAGCAACACCGCAAACAGCATGGCGAGGACAATCATGCCGATCCCGACGGACGCGCCGTGGCCGAGGATATTGGCGACCGTCCGGGCTTTAATTTTGGCGAAGCCGGCACCGATCCCGCAACCAATGAGGATTTGTGCTGCACCCGCGACCGCATCCGGCGGGTTGGGATTGAAATCGGTCGTCAGGTTGACGATGAGGACGGCGACAAAGGGGCCCAAGAATGTATGAGAGGGAAGGCGTATTAACTTTCCCACGACGGTACCCAGAATAATCGCCGTTAGAAGCATGATCCAATCGCCCATCTCCGGGGTGTAAAGTGAGAGACCGGTAACCTTTCCCCCTTGCGGTTCGTATCCGGCAAAAAGGCGGAACGAAATCGGGATCAACAGGACCGTGACCACCAACCGGGCCGATTGGACCAGCGCAATAATACGTTCATCGCCACCCAATGAGCCGCCCATTGCTGACATCGGCAGCAAACCGCCGGGCGCGGCCGAAAAGAACGCCGTGATGTGGTCATACCCGCAGATTTTCTGGAGATAAATGGTGCCGAGGGGAATGGTAATCGCCACATACAGTGCCATCCCACTCATACTGATCGTCCAAATGCCGAGGTCGTGGAAAGCATCGAAGGAGACGCTGGCGCCGAAAAGGGCGCCGAGCACCGCGTAGCCCGGCACGCGCAGCCAATAGGGAATCCACATGGGCGCGCCGGCAACCGACAATATAAGCGTTGTGATCAGCGGCCCTAAAATCCACGGCAGCGGTGCGCTAATCTGAACCGCACCTGCCGCGCCCAAGCCCCCCAACAACAGCGTTAACGCCAAGCGCCAGCCGTTCCTCCGAAGATCGGTGAGTGCAGCTCTGATCTGGGAGGACGGTCGTTCGAGGACCGTCACGGCAGGAACTGTTCCTTCAGGATCCGCTCTTCGGGATTATGTTCCGGATCGAACAAGACCGTTGGCGGTTTACCCTCGGATTCCGAAACCGTCACACTGACAACGTTTCGAACCTCGGTAAAGTCGGCCACGGCGCTGACGGGGCGGATGTCGTGATCGAGAATTTCGAACGTGGTGACGGTATTTTGGGGGAGAAGGGCGCCGCGCCACCGTCGGGGGCGAAAGGCGCTGATCGGCGTTAAGGCAAGCAAGCCGGTTCCGAGCGGGATGATGGGACCCTGTGCCGAGAGATTATAGGCGGTGCTGCCGGCCGGCGTGGAAATCATGATGCCGTCGCAAATGAGTTCGTCCATGCGGACCACGTCATCGATCACGATTTTGATCTTTGCCGCATACCGGGTCTCTCTCAACAATGAAACCTCATTCACGGCAACGGCCCGATGTTCCTCGCCGCCGGAGGTTTTCGAGACCATATCGAGGAGATGGAGTTGGATGGGCTCTGAATTTTCCAGACGATCAAGTAGCTCGTGATCGTCATAGGTGTTCATAAGAAAGCCGATCGATCCGCGATTCATACCGAAGATCGGTTTATCCAGCGGTAAGTATTTATGAATTGTCGTCAGCATGAACCCGTCTCCGCCGAGGGCGACGATGACATCGGCCTCTTCGGGGGGAACGGCATCATAAAGCCGGACCAGCCTATTGTGCGCTTTCTGCGCATCGGCATGGCTGTCGGCGACGATCGCAACGCTGTCAAATTTCATTATATTTCGATGTATTTGCGGATCATTATTAACGGCGCCGCAGTATAGCGATAAGCGCCGGATCACCAGCCTGCGGGCTTATCCGCCGGTAAGGCTCATGTGACGGGCCACTGCTGGTGCCGAGTTGGGCCGGTCGATGACGAAGTCGTGCCCCTCCGGCTTGCGGCCGATGGCCTCGTCGATTGCGTTGAGGAGCAATCCGTCTTCGTCGCTTTGGCGCAACGGTGTCCGAAGATCACCCTTATCGTCTTGGCCCAGACAGAGGTAAAGCTGGCCGGTGCAGGTCAATCTCACGCGGTTACAGCTTTCACAGAATTTATGGGACAGCGGCGTGATAAAGCCCAATCGTTTGCCGGTCTCACCGACCACGCTGTATTCGGACGGTCCGCCGGTCTCATAATCGGTTGCCTGCAGGGTCCATTTCTTTTCGATCCGTTCCCGGACCACGGAGAGGGGGATGTATTGATCAAATCGATCTTCGTCAATCTCGCCCATCGGCATGGTTTCGATAAGGGTCAGGTCGTAATCCTGTTCACCACACCAGGTAATCAACGTATCGATCTCGTCTTCGTTAAAGCCTTTGAGGGCAACCGCGTTAATTTTGATCTTAAGGCCGACATCCTGGGCGATCTTGATGCCATCCAGCACTTCGTCCAATCGCCCCCAGCGGGTAATCGACTCGAACTTAGCGGGATCCAGGGAATCCAACGATACGTTGATCCGCTTGACGCCGGCGTCATATAGGTCTTTGGCATGGCGGCCGAGTTGGCTGCCGTTGGTCGTCAGGGTCAGCTCGCGAAGACCGCCGCCATTCAAATGTCGCCCCAAATTTTTGAACAGGCTGATGACATTCCGGCGTACCAGCGGTTCACCGCCGGTGATGCGGATTTTATCGACGCCGCGGCTGATGAAGGCCGTGCAAAGACGCTCAAGCTCCTCCAGTGTTAACAGATCATTGCGCGGCAGAAAGGTCATGTTTTCCGACATGCAATAGACGCAGCGGAAGTTACAGCGATCCGTTACGGATACCCGCAGATAGGATACGCGCCGCCCAAATGGGTCGATCAACGAAGATGTATCGCGTCTGATTTCGTTCATGGTTGTCAATTTAGCCTAGGGGGCGTTATTCACAACCGTATATAACGCTATAAGCCGACGACTCACAAACGAAATTGAAGTCGCAGGCATCCTTTGCCCGGCCCCACGGTGTCAGAATGGGAACCGAATTCGGCGCGGAACTGGCCGGTAAGCTACGCGACAGCCCGGTTTTGGTCGGCGCCCTGCTCGTTGCTGTATTTTACCACAGCGGTCGCCAAATGCTGACGTAGCGCTGCGGAAATCATGTCCATTTCTTCCCGGGCCATTTCCAAAAGCAACGCGGCTTGATTTACATTGCCGCAGGTCTCTGCTTCGTGAACGAGCTGAGTGACGAACATGGTCTGCTTGGTATTTGCACGCAGCGTTTTTATCGCTGACATTGGTTAACTCCTCTTCTCCAACTGGTAATGGAATCTTATCCAGGAATGGTTTCCACATACTTAACGAAAGATTACCGGGTGGTGGTGAAGGGTGTTCTCACGGGCAATGATGGATTTTAGTAATTTTTTACAATGGGTTATGATCCGATCTGCCAAATATGAGGGCCGTAATGGTCGAAGGTAAATTTCTAATTCAGCCCGATCCTGCAGACCCGCGTCTCACGACGCGCGTGGACGGTATCGATCAGACCGGAGCGGCGATTACCACCTCGGTAACGGTCGAGCGCCCGTTGACACTATTTCTCAATGCGCAGGAGATCGTCACGATGATGACGATCGGCGACTATCCTGAATATCTCGCCATTGGATATTTGGTGAACCAGAACATGCTGACCGCGTCGGATCGGGTCGAGGCTGTGGAGTATGAAGCCGACCTCGACGCTGTCATCGTCCGCACCGACGCCAAGACTAATTTCGAAGAGAAGCTGAAGAAAAAGACGCTGACATCCGGATGTGCCCAAGGAACCGCCTTTGGTGATCTGATGGAAAAATTCGATGACGTCTCCCTATCGGATGACATCCACCTCCGGACATCGGAACTTCTCACCTTGCTGAAACGCATCAACACGGCACCCAGCCTCTATCAGGAGGCAGGGGCGATCCATGGCTGCGTCTTGGCTGACGGGGATACCCCGCTGATCTATATGGAGGACGTCGGGCGTCACAACGCGGTTGATAAGATAGCCGGCTATATGCGGATGAACGATATCTCCGGGGCCGATAAAATCTTCTACACCACCGGCCGCCTGACCAGCGAGATGGTGATAAAGACCGTGCAGATGGGCATCCCGATCCTGATATCGCGATCCGGTTTTACCGCCTGGGGGGTGGAGTTAGCCCGCGAAGCAAACTTGACACTCATTGGGCGGGCACGTGGAAGCCGGTTTGTCGCCCTCGCCGGACAGCATCGCATCGACTATGACGCCTTACCGGATTCTGAGGCGGAGGAACCAGTAGGAAGCCAGCGTAAAGGCAGCCTTAAATCGTGACGGAAGTACTCGGGGCCATATTGGCGGGTGGATTATCGCGCCGCTTCGGAGGCGGCGATAAATGCTTGCAGCCGCTTGGCGGGCGGACGATCCTCGACCATGTTATTGAGCGCGCGAGACCACAGGTCGGGCAACTGATCCTCAATGCAAACGGCGACCCCTCCCGTTTCGAGAAATTTGGTCTGACGACTGTCCCCGACGTTGTGGAAGGGTATGCCGGTCCCCTCGCCGGTATTTTGAGCGTTATGGAGTGGGCCCGGGAGTACACACCGCAGACACGATGGGTCGCAACCTTTCCCGGGGACGCTCCGTTTGTGCCGTTGGATTTCGTCGAAACACTTATGGCGAGAATTGATGGTGACGGCGCCGAGCTTGCCTGCGCGGCGTCGAATGGCCGCACGCATCCCGTGTGTGGGATGTGGAATGTTAAGCTTGCCGATGCATTACGAAAATCCCTTATTGTCGAAGACCTTAGGAAAATTGACCTTTGGACAGCCCAGTATGCCTTGTCCACCGTCAATTTTGAAATCGGTGCGATAGATCCATTCTTCAACATTAATAGGCCGGAAGACCTTAAATCTGCCGAGCGAACATTGACGCTACACTTATAAGTATGTGGTTTCCGCCTTTTGTTTATGGAAAATAAACCGGAAGGCGATGGCAAACAGGAACAACGATCAAATCGGGAAACATTTGTTTCCGATGAAGATCGTGATTCTCTGCACACGCTATCCTTGAGCCTTATTCCCATCGAACAGCCCACGCTGCAACGCGCGCGGCTTATCAAGAATGCGCGATTGGACAGCGTGGTCGAGCTGTTTAGCGGGAAAGACACCGGGAGCGGGCAGCTCTATATCAAGGAAATACCGGCTGCCTTGGAATGGCCGGAAGACGCCTCTTTTTCCGACAAATCGATCCTGAACAGTTTGGCGACCCTGGCGAGCTATGATGTGTACAGCCTGCGCCGACTCCCAGGTAAACCGA
>JAQCKY010000177.1 GCA_027592155.1 Pseudomonadota bacterium | reverse complement strand
CTCCGGAAAATCGTTTTGGGTCAGCCATGATGTGTTGTTCCTCCTGGAAATCGGCCCGCATATTTTGCGCGGTCAGGTTGCGGCATTGCTTTCGCCGGAGTCTTACCGCTAAATCGATAAAAGGTACATCACGATATAAGAGCAACCGATGACCGATCTCAAGAGGCCAACCCTCAAGACACCACCCGGCGCCTGCGATACACACATGCATATCTACGAGCCGGGATATCCCATGGCGCAGACCGCGACACTAGCGGCGCCGGATGCGCCATTATCTAAATATCTTGAGGTGAAAAAACGGCTGGGGCTGGAGCGTACGGTCATTGTCCAGCCAACCACCTATGGCACGGACAATCGCTGCACGCTGGAGGCCATGGCCAAGCTCGGCGATAGCGCGCGGGGCGTGGTCGCCGTCGATACCACGGTTACCGACGAGGAACTGCAGGCGCTAACGGATAAGGGTGTACGCGGCATTCGCTGTCACATGCTGCCCGGCGGGGCGCTGCCGTGGGAGATCATGGACGAGATGGCGGCACGAGTGAATGCCTTCGGATGGCACCTCCAGCTCCAAATGGACGGTAGCGAATTCCCGGACCGGCTGGATCATTTGCTAACACTTCCCTGTCCCATCGTCATCGACCATACTGGCCGCTTTCATAATCCCGTCCCACCGGATCACGAGGCGTTCAAAGCGTTGTTGCGATTGGTCGATAACGGCGCCTGGGTCAAATTATCGGGGCCGAATATCGTCTCCAAAACCGGGCGCCCCGAATATCAAGATGTCGGCCTTTTGGCCAAAGCTCTGGTGGCCGCGTCACCAGACCATATGGTTTGGGCATCCAATTGGCCCCATCCCGGGGAGATCCCGCCACCGGATGAAGGCGCCTTATTAGATCTGCTCCTGGATTGGGTGGAGGACGATGCCACCCGCAATAGAATACTCGCCGACAATGCGGCTGAACTATATGGATTCTGATATGGCTGAAGCCGATATCCCCCCTGCCCCGGGCCCGATCCCAATCCACGCCCACCGAGGACGATGCCGCCTCCCGGTGCCTGTGACTGCCACGCACACTTGTTCGGGCCAGAGTCGAAGTACCCCTATTCACCGGCACGAGGCTATACGCCGCCCGATGCAAGTCTGGCCGAGTATGAAAAGCTCCACGCCATTCTCGGCATCGAGCGCGCGGTCATGACGCAACCCAGTGTCTATGGGACGGACAATTCGGCAATCTTGGATGCGATCGCGGCATCGGGAGATCGCATGCGCGGGGTCGCTGCCGTCGGGGGAAACGTTTCGGATGATGAACTCCACCGTCTCCACGACGCCGGCATCCGGGGCATCCGGGTCAACACCGCCGATAAAGGCGGAATGCCGTTCGATAGTATGGCGGAATTCGCACGCTTTGCTGAACGTCTCGCACCACTGGGGTGGCACGCCGAACTACTCAACAAAGTCGCCGAATCGCCGGACTTTTTCGACACCTTCCGTGATTTTCCGGTGGATATCGTCGTTGGACATCTCGGTTACATGCGCGCCTCGAATGGTCTCGATAACCCGGGATTTCAGGACCTATTAGAGCTAGTGCGCCGCGGCAAATGCTGGGTCAAACTCACCGGCACCTATCGCATCACCGAGCGTGACGCACCGCCCTATGACGATGTTCCACCCTTTGCCCAAGCCCTGGTGGAGGCCAATCCCGAGCGCATCATCTGGGGCAGCGATTGGCCGCATCCCTTTCACTACCGCACCATGCCGAACGACGGGTACTTGCTCGACCAGTTGGAAGATTGGGGATTTGATGAAGCGTTGCGGGAGGAAATTTTAGTCCATAACCCCGCCAGATTATACGGATTCTAATCTTCAGCAGGTGACTAGCGCGCCCTATGCCATTTTGTTAGACTCTTAAACAACGACAAGGCAATTTTTGGTCAAACTTCGATCCGGAAAAGCCATTAGATTAAAACACTTCATAAGGGAGGACTTATGTCCAAAGTACTCAAATACGGTTTGCTCGCAGGAACAGCGATGTTGGTGACCGCCGGCATGACCGGCGGCGCACAGGCCCAAGAAAAAATCACCTTGAAATTCGCCAACTGGTTACCGCCGGTCCACCACTGGACCAAAACGGCTGCGGCGTTTGCCAAAACCATTGAAGACGCGTCCGGTGGCAAAATCTCGATCGCCATCGACAAGTCTCCGGTCGCCAAACCCCCGGGGCAGTACGATCTCGCGAAGAACGGTGTGCGCGACTTGATCATGGCGGTCGCCGGTTATACGCCGGGTCGTTTCCCGCTTTATCGGATGTCCGAATCTCCCTTCCTGACCCCAAATTCAGCGACCGGCAGCGAAGGCTTCCACAAATGGTACACCGGTCACGGCTTCGACAAGGAAGAGTTCAAAGGGACGGTCCTAATTTCGGCCTTTGTCCATGGTCCCGGCCTCCTTCATTCCAAAATAGACGTCAAAACGATCGATGATCTGAAAGGCATGAAAATCCGCGCGGCGGGTGGCGGTGCCTTGATCGCCCAGGGCCTTTCGGCGGTGCCGGTCGCGATTCCCGCACCGTCGGCTCATGAAAGCCTTCAACGCGGCACCACGGATGCGGCCTTCTTCCCCTGGGAAGCGGTCCACGGATTCAAACTTTCCAAACTTGTGAAGTATCACGTTGAAGTTCCCGGCGGTCTTTACACCACACCGTTTATGGTCGCGATGAGCAAAAAGAGGTTCGACGGTCTTTCCGCCGATGCGCGCGCCGCAATTATGAAAGCGGGCGGTGCTACAGGGGCCCGATTTATCGGGCAACGTTGGGACGACGCCGATAAGGTCGGAAGATCCGATGCCATAAAGGCCGGCAACACGATTACGACGCTGTCTCCGGAACAACAGAAGGTCTGGGCCAAGGCGATCGACGTCGTCCGCACCAACTGGATCGAGAAGGCAAACGAAAAGGGCAAAAACGGTGCCGCCCTGTATGAGGAACTCAAGGCAATGATGGGTGGCAAAGCCTCCTAATGACGGAGAATGCTACCGGCTCACTGGTAAAACTGAGCGAGCGGGCCACAACGTGGCTCGCTCGCGGCGGTTCTGTCGGTTTGGCCGCCATGATGTTCCTGACGCTCTTTGACGTTGTCGGACGCGCCTTCGATCATCCAATTGTCGGAACGGTCGAATTGACCGAGCTTATCATGGGCACGATGATCTATCTGGGTGTCGGGTATACGACATTTTACCGAGGCCACATTCGGGTCGATATTCTTATCACGGCGTTACGCCCTCGGGTGCAGGCGATACTTGATTTCTTTACGATTGCCATCGGCGTTGGGTTTATCGCCACAATCACGTGGCAGCTTTTTATCAAGGCTCAATCGCGATTTACGAACGGTGACGTGACGTCAATCTGGGAACTCCCCGACTGGCCGGTTGCCTATGTAATGGCGATCGGCAGCATCCTGATGGCTACCTCTCTTATCCTCCACCTCATCTTGACCGCGCGCAGCATCGCGACGGGAAAACCGTATTCGGTTGGAAAGCCTTCCGAGCTCATCGGTTAATAGGGCTGATACGGTTCACACGATCAAAACTGGTTACGTCGAATGGATCCCATAACTCTCGCCATCCTGATCATGATCCTGCTGTTTGCGCTGCTGGCAGTCGGCTTGCCGATCGGGTTTGCAATGGGCGTAACCGGATTCCTCGGCAGTTCCTTGCTGATCGATTTCGACGCGGCACTTTCGTTGCTGGGGCAAACCGCCTTCGAAACCCCCATCACCTATAATCTTTCAATCGTGCCGCTGTTCATTCTAATGGGATATTTCGCCAGTAATTCAGGCCTTTCCGCGGCATTGTTCAATGCCTGCAATACCTGGCTCGGCCATCGGCGCGGCGGTCTCGGCTTGGCGACCATTGGTGGCTGCGGCGCCTTCGCAGCGGTGTGCGGCTCGAGTCTGGCGACGGCGGCAACAATGACCCAAGTCGCCCTCCCCGAGATGAAACGCTTTAATTACGCCGACAGCCTTTCCACCGGCGCGATTGCCGCGGGTGGGACAATCGGAATTTTGATCCCGCCGAGCGTTATTTTGGTGCTCTACGGCATCCTCACAGAGACCAATATTGGTGAGCTTTTTCTCGCCGGTTTTATTCCCGGCATCCTGCTGATCCTCGTGTTTATGCTGACGATCTCGGTGGTGACCCGCCTAAACCCTGAACTGGGTCCCCGGGGGAAAAAGACGACATTCCGGGAGAAAATGCTTGCGATCAAAAGCGTTTGGGGAACCGTCGCCCTGTTCATCCTCGTCATCGGCGGCATTTATACCGGCATCTTTTCCCCGGAAGAAGCAGCGGGAATTGGTGCGTCGGGCGCATTGTTACTGGCCCTAATTGCACGGACGATGACTTGGACGATCTTCACGAACTGCCTGATGGAGACAGTTCGCACCTCGGCGATGATCTTCACCATCCTCATCGGCGCGATCCTCTTCAATAATTTCTTGGTGCTCAGCGCTGTTCCCGACGCTATTGGCGGATGGATCGAAGGCCTCGCCGTATCGAAAATGGCGATCCTCGTCATCATCCTGCTGATCTATCTCGTCCTGGGCTGCGCACTCGATGCATTGGCCATGATCCTGCTGACAATTCCGATCTTCTTTCCGGTCATTCAAAAGCTGGGATTCGATCCGATCTGGTTCGGCATCGTCATCGTTATGGTCGTTGAGTTGGGGCTTATTACGCCGCCTGTCGGAATGAACGTCTTTATTATTAAGGGTATGGCGCAAGAGATTCCGCTTGGGCGCATCTATAGCGGCGTCATGCCATTTGTCATCTCTCTCATTTTGTTGATCATCCTCATCGTGATGGTTCCGGAAATCGCCACATGGCTGCCGAGTACGATGTCGAAATTCAACTAATATGACGATCGATCCGTCAGAAACATAAGGTTAAGATTGGATGTCGGAAAAAGGCACGCGAGCCGGTTTGATCCGGCACAGTCAAGTTTCCATCGTTCTGAACTCGGCCGTCGTCCCCGCTCTTGCCACGACCATCGTCGCCTTTGTCCTGACGTTCGTGTTCGCCGATAGTGTCGATGCATGGGCCCTGACTTTGTGGATTGCTGCAGTCTGCCTGTTGAATGGATTTCGGTACCTTTCATCCAAACGTCTCGCCGGGGAAGCCGGCGACCCCAAAAACACGGACCGGATTGCGCGGCAATTGCTGATAATGATTGCGGCGTCAGGCTGCCTATGGGGTTTTGCCGGCGGTTACTTTTTTCCAAGTGACGCCATTCTTTACCAGGTTCTGCTCGGCTTCGCGCTCGGTGGCCTCGTGGCAGGGTCATTATCGACTTACGGCGTGTGGTTATCCGCCTTTTACGCCTTTGCGGTTCCTTCGATGTTGCCGATCGTCACACGTTTTTTTCTCGAGGCAACAGACGCGGCTTTAGCCATGGGGGGAATGCTCGTCATATTTTGGATGGCGGAAGCCTTGCTTGCGCATAGCGTGAACCGATCCCTCGTCCGGTCGATCGAGCTGCAGCTGGATAAGGATGAGCTGGTCAAGAATCTCACAGAGGCGATAAGCATCGCGGAGGACGCAAGCCAGGCAAAAGACCAGTTTCTGTCTCGCATTAGCCACGAATTACGGACGCCCATGCACGCGATTCTGGGGTTCGGACAATTGCTAAGCCTGCATACCAACGCCGTGACAGGTCACAAATCCAGCCAACAGCAGTCGGTCGATCAAATTATGCGGGCGGGTCGACACCTTTTGAATTTGATTGATGAGATGCTCCATCTCGCCAAGGTCAATACCGGAGAAATTACCGCCGACAATCAGCCGGTGGATACCCGGGCAATTTTGGAAGAATGCATCAATCTTATTCGCCCGGCATCAATGGACC
>JAQCKY010000176.1 GCA_027592155.1 Pseudomonadota bacterium | reverse complement strand
CCAAGAGGAGCCAAATCCTCCGTTAGATAACAGGCTCAATAGTCCCAAATGTTTTGATGACGGACAGGTTCTCCAACCGGGCTGCGACATTGACGCCGTCGCCAAAAATATCGTCACGGTCGACAATGACCTCGCCGAGATTAATGCCAATTCGAAATTGCAGCCTTTGTCCTTCGGCTTCCTGATTGTTTTTATCACCGATGACACGCTGCGCCACGATTGCCGCGGTGAGGGCATCAACGACGCTGCTGAATTCAGAGAGGATCGCGTCGCCAGCAAAATGGACCACGCGACCATTATGCTCTTCAATCGAGCCGGTCAGAATATCGAGATGTTCACCGAGTTTTTGGTGGGTTCTAAGTTCATCCTCGCCGGTCAAACGGCTGTAATCAGCGACATCCGCGTACAGGATGGCTGCCAGCTTTCTTTGCACCTTTTGATCGGTCATCGCCGCCGCCTCATAATCACCCGTTTTCCCCACGCGAAACTCTGGACCCTTATATAAAGTAATAACGGAAAACCGCTACTTTTCCGTCTCCTTCTCTCGACATTGTCAATTAGAATTCGACACCGTGTTTTGCCGGTTGATTGTGGCGATTTGTTGGACAACACCACAAGAAACCAGAATCCGGGCAAAAAAACAGGGCCCGAAGGCCCTGTTTTCAGTCATGTCGAATTATCTAAAAGATATTCTGTGCGCCGACCATGGCATAAAGCATGGGGATCGACAGCATCGTGTTCGTCCGAGACGCCAGCGCCGCTGTGCGGGCCGCCTTGGGTTTTTCTTCGTCGCTGGCTTCGACCAAACCGATGACTTTCTGCTGGTTCGGCCAGATGATGAACCAGACATTGAACGCCATGATAATACCAAACCACATGCCAAATCCGATGGCCGAGTGTTTGGCGACGTTATCCATAAGGCCCAAGGCTAGGGCCTCAACGAGATAGCCGTTCATCCATGCCAGGATGAGGCCGAAGACCAAGGTCGACAGTGCCGCCCAACGGAAATACCAAAGGGTAACAGGCATCATATGTTTCGGAATCGCCGGCTTAAGCTCATCTGGAACTTTTGGCATTGTCGGTGTCTGAACGAAGTTCAGATACCAAAGAATACCAATCCACATGATGCCGCTCGCGACGTGAAGCCAACGAACGATGAAAGTCCAAAATTCAAATCCTAATTCCATTTTTTTGTCCTCTTATCCGTCAGCTGCCAATTGCCTGAACCACGAAAACCATGACCACCGTAATGACCAGGCCCGCGATAACAGTTCCAGTTAGTGAGTCGAGTATTTTTCCCATGTCATCCCCCAATTATCTGTGACAGACCGCGATTGGTCAGGGCTAAAAGCAAATAAGCATATCGCCGATTCTCACAAGAAGTACACCCTCTAACCTTAACTGAGTATGAACAAATGGCGATAGAGTCAGGGGGGAAAGGCGAGGTCGGCGGCGCGGTATCCGGAGCGAAGGGCGCCATCTATCGAAGCCGGAAGCCCTGTATCGATCCAGTCTCCGGCGAGGAACAAATTTGTGGATCCGGTTGTGCTCTCAGGACGCAAGCCGACCTGGGAGGGCGTTTGCGCGATGGTCGCACGATGTTCCTTGATCACTCTTACAGGCGGTATCTCCGCGGCGCTCAGCCCCAGAAGTCCGCGAATTTCCAACCAGATCATCGCGGCAATTTCATCGGCGTCTCGGTCTGCGAACGATCCGGCATCGCTGATGGTCACCGATAAGATGTCGCCCCGGGCGAAGAGCCATTGCGCCGTAGTGCCAATCAGCCCCGTGAAAGCAGCGCCATTGGGTAGCACGGCATCGCCCTCCAACCGAAAATGTAGATTAACGATGGATCGCATTTCCGTCGGCACGGTTAGTCCGGGACATAAGTTCGCGGCCTCCCGAGGCGGTAAAGCGAGGACGATTCGGTCGGCAGGCGGTACCGTTACCTGGTATTCCCCAAAATTTAAGCGGGTGACCCTGTCTCCGGTGATCCCTAATTCCCTGAGCCGTCGGCCGAATTGCGTTTCAATGCCGCGGTGACGCAGATGTTCCAGGGCGGGATCGACGAGTGCCGTCGAGAGGCCGTCTTGCGCAAGATAAGGGCGGCTGGCATCGGCGCCTTTCAACAGCGTTTCGGTAATCATCGGCCAGAGGAGGGAGGCTGAGCCCTCATGCGCATCCGTATTAAGAACCGCCCGGCTGATCGGTTGCCAAAAGCGTTCGAACATGGGTGTCTCGGTGTTGACGCAATCGGCAATGGTGGCACCTGGCGCCGCCCGGCCCAGTGACGCCGCCCGCAAATAATCCAATGCTGAAGTGCCGGGGATGCGCTTCGTGCTTTGGAATATCCAAAAAGGAATTCGACCGGCCGACGGCTGAATTTGCCATTGCTCTCCCGTGGTTAGGTCAGCAAAGGAAAAGCGAGCCTCTAGGGGCGTCAGCGTTTCAGGCGCGCCGATATCGCGAAGGTAATCGAACACGCCTCGGTTTCCGCCAAGGATAAGGTGATTGCCATTGTCGATCACCCGGTCGAGGGTTTCATCGAAGAATGAGCGGCAGCGGCCACCGGCCTGGCGAGTCGCCTCATAGTGATGGACGGCAGCACCATTTGCGGAGGCCCGTATCGCCGCGGCGAGACCCGCGACCCCGGCACCGATAACATGAACCGCCGGACGGCTGGATGGATTGCTTGTGGAATTCATACGCAGGGCGTTTTCTATTCGCTTGTTGCTGCTTGTCTGAGGGGACGATCACGCCCTATATGGCATATCGAACGGCAAGCATACAAAAAGCATCGCGTGATCGGCATGGCGGCACAACTCTCACATTGCGCAGAGCAAGCGCGGTTGTACGACCGGGACCGGTTTCTTTGCTGCCTGTTCGCACCCTCGGAACGGCGAGAATCATTATTCGCGCTCCTGGCGTTTAATCATGAAATCGCCAAAACCCGTGATGTTGTGAGCGAATCTCTGCTGGGAGAGGTGCGTCTGCAATGGTGGGACGATGCAATTGAATCGATCCTTACCGATTGTCCCGACCTTACTCGGCTCCGCGGTAATCTGGTGCTTGATGGATTGGCGCAGGCCATTCAACGCTGGGGTTTGAGCGGGAATTATTTCACGCAATTGATCGACGGCCGACGCCAAGACCTCTCCGATGAACCGTTCGCCGATCCAAGCTCGATGGTCTCTTACGCCGAACAGACGTCGGCCAGTCTCAGCCTGCTCATGTCCGAGGTCCTGACAGCCGGCATGTCGCCCTTGAATGAGTGGCAACAGCAGGCACTAGAAACCGCCGTTCGACATATCGGGATTGGATGGGCCCTGTTGGGCCAGATCAGGGCGATCCCGTACAGGCTCGAATCGGGTAGGATTGGTTTGCCACTTACGGCCTTGCGTGACGCAGGGATCGAACCGCATACGCCGGTCGCCGAAATACGGGGAGAGCGGCTGTCGGTTGCTGTTGAGCCGGTTGTGATGCTGGCGCGGTCTCATTTTCTAGAGGCGCGGCGGGTTCGAGGCGATGTGCCACGGTCGGTCCTCCCTGCTTTGTTGCCGGGCCGGTTGGCGGATGACTATTTGGTGCGTCTGCACAATGCGCGCTATGACGTCTTCAATCCCAGGATTGAACGGGGGCAGCTCCGCCGCCAGATCGGCCTTTATATTAGCGCTGTACGGGGAGTGTATTAGCGGTTGCCGGCAAAGAGGTGTCGACGGCGTCCGATCTCGCCGCCCAGTCGATGGACATGATGTCGAGGGCGGTAATTGTCGGGAACACGGGCTTACCGCCGGCGACGTAGAGGCGGACCGAGCCGTGCTTGGTATCCGGAAAGACATTGCGCGAATCATCGAATTTTCGGATTTCCAGCACGACGGTCTGTTTGGTCTGTTTATCCGTGCTGCGCCAGACGAACGTCGGGTTGGGTTTTCTGGGCTTCCCGAATGGCGCGATGGTGCGGCGCCAGTAATCGGTCGGCGGGCCAAACTTCTTTTTGGCCCAATCAACGACATTGGTCTGCTGCTCTGAACTGAAGAGAGCATGTATGTGAACGGCACGTCCGCCGTCGTAACGCGCGACCGCGCGAGACCCTTGATAGAGAATTGTATTGACCGAAAAGGCATCCCGGATTTCCGTGGGCCAATCGACGCTGACGATACAGAACTGGCTGCTGTGTCCGCGCTTTTGGAGACAAGAGGCCGGGCCCGTTGAGGCACTCGGCTGATGAGGCTGACCGGTCGCGACCGAATTGCCCATGGTAAGAACAACACCGTCGAGAGAGGGCCGCAGTTTCTTCAATGGTGTACGAGTGGGACGCCGCGCATTGGCGGTTTGGTCCGTCTCGCTCCGCAGTTTTTGAGACCGGGCGACCAGGCGTTCATTTTCGTTCTCTCGAATTCGCTGCGCTTCGACGCGCTCGGCGTAAGAGCGCCGCTTGCGTACCCTTATCGGAGCCTTTTTCACTTCGGATGCTTCTCTCTGCGTGCTGACCGGACTTGTCGAATTGACCGAGTCCAGATCGATCGTGCTCAGTGGCAGGACGGAAGCATTTTGTTCCGGTAACGACGAGGAAGGGGGCGCAAGAGGTGGCGGCACATTTGTGTCGGCAACCTGAATGTCGGGACTTGGGACAGGTTTGGATTCGCTTTCCACGCCAAGGAAATTAGCGATGCTTTTGAAAATTCGGCTAACCAGCGGCGCCGGTTTCTCGCGCAGGGCAATTGTCGGTACTGCGGGCGGGACCGTTACTTTCGCTTCAGCGAGCTGAGGTTCGATTGACGCGGGAGTTCTGTTCGTTGCCGTCCTTACTTCGGTCGACCCGTCCGAAACCAGATCGGTTTCCGGTTGCGCCAACTCAGCGGTAACGGTGACCGGGAGCGCCAGTTTACGGCTTGGATAAAAATGAATATCGCGGGAGGCGAAGACATCAGGTTCGGATTTTACCGGCGAGCTTGTCGTAGTGCCCGTATTAACAGATGCCAGATCCTGGATCGCGCCGGCGAGCTTTTCCGCCGCGCTTGCGAGCTTGTCGGCGATTTCACGACGTTCTTGTGGTGCCGAGGTTCGCTGAAGCTGCTGAACCTGTCGGCTGACGCTGACGGGTGGCGGCAAGGCCACCGTGACGGGGCCGATCACGGTTTTTGGAATGGTGGGGGCAGAGGGGGGTGTTGATGACGATGCGGACAACACCGTGGCAGCCCGTTCGTTCTGCAGGCGCCGGGCGAGCATCAAATATCGGACAACGCCGAACTTTCCGTGCTTAATCGCGATGTCGAGCGGTGAGCGTCCCGCAGCGTCAAGTTGCGTGATGTCGGCACCGGCATCGACGATGGCCCGGACTTCGTCAACCGCCCCTAATTTCACGGCTTTAACGAGAAGCTCGGACAAGGCGCCTTGGTTGTTGGAATGCGCCGGCGAGGAGAGGGAAATCAGCAAAGCAGCAGCGGCGGCGGCTGGCGATATGAAAATCGCGCGACCGACCGTCGAAGCTGACGAAACTCGTTTTTTCCGCCTGATCATTGGGTAGCCATGTCAGAAGACATCCTACCGGTCCTCATTGGTATCGTTTGGCGCGTTCTGCGCTATTTGGTTAATAGAATGATAATGGGGATTTTCTAGCTAAGATTCAATAGATTAGCTTAAATCACACCCTCAGAATCCAGCCAAGTTTTCAGGTCATCCAAGGCCCTTCGGCTGATGGACTCCTTTCGTTCTCGTCCGCGCAAACGGCGTTTCCGTTGGTTTTCCGCCGAAATATCCGGAAATAAGCCGAAATTGACGTTCATCGGCTGAAATGTCTCCGAATCAGCGCCAAGGGTGATATGAGACAATAATGCACCAAGCGCTGTGGTCTCCGGTGGGCGCTGACAAGCCGTTTCTTTTGAGTCGGCCGCCGCGA
>JAQCKY010000175.1 GCA_027592155.1 Pseudomonadota bacterium | reverse complement strand
GTTCCGGAATGCTCAGTAGGCCGTCTGGGTTTGACGCGATCTTGTAATTGACTTCCCAACGACCGATTGTCGCATGCTGATAGCCGATAGTACTTACTTTGAGCTTACTAGCGACGCGAACTAATTCTCGTTCCCAGCTATGGTTTTCCCAAGGCCAGGCAACAACCCGCGGAAAGCATGAACCCATCCAGTTCTTTTGGCAGTGAATCTGCCAACTTAGCATCGCGCCTTGGCCTGTGCTGCCTTCAACAGAGGCCGCACGCTGTACCAACCATCCCAAAGGCCCATTTCTCAGGCCTTCGCTTGGCCGCCATTTTGCGAAGAGAAGCCCAACGATACCGGAGAGTCCGCCCCAGGCATGTAGACTGAACGTCCGGCCATCCGCAGCTAGTTCATTGTTTCGCGTGGCGCTGCAATCGACATGTGTGAGACGGACAAGTTCCGGGAAATCATTAAGCAAATTCCCGAAATACCCGTCGTTCCCGGTTGCGTCGCTTTGGGGATGTCCATAGACGAGAAGAACGCGAGCAGCTGTGGGAAACTGTGATCGCGTGGATCGGCGGCGAATATGCTCAACCGCCATCTTAAGACAAGTCTTGAAACGCGCCGCAAATCCGCGCAGCCAAAGCCGGATCAGGGTTGGCCAGAGGGAGGGCGCCTTTCCAGCTGATATGCCGGGATGGCCGGCCAGGTGCCGGAAGAGCCACGGATCTCGACACAAAACAAGCGTCGTGCGGCTCTCTGAGATCCAATGCTGCACCAATATCGACCAAGCAAGCATGATTCCGAAATCGGTGTTGTTCATCGCGCAAGCTGGAGTATGGGCCAGAATGCTTGATGGCTCCCGAGACATCTGGTTTCCGATCTGCATCCACTGTTCGATGGCTTGGGGCAGAACCGATTCAAGGAGTTCCGTGGTATCCCGGATTTCTCTTGAACCTTCCAGCACCGGGTCGAATTTTCCGATCGCGCACCACTGATCATGGTTAATCGTAGTGTATCGGCGTGCCGGGTCGATCAGAACTACGGGCAATTAAGTCTCCGCCTTAACCATCGATAGGAATGCTGGTCAGCTAATCAGGCCGTGAAGTGATGGTGCCTATGGTGGGCCCGACCTAGTACTTGCCCCAAAATGGGTCGTTTTTCATATAGGCGTCGACTTTGGCAAGGTCAGCCGGACTGTCGACTGAGTAAGACGGAATAGAGGGATAAGGTGCGATCCGCTGTCGTCGGCCATTATCACAAATTCGGTTTGAATCGCACGCTTCGAGGATCTCCAAGGGTGATTCGGGCTGGGAGTTGAACCAATGGAGAAACGACCATCGAAATGCGAGAATGCCATAGATGCGTCGTGCACCAATTCCCGGTGACAATTCCTGACAATACGGTACCGGCGCCCGAGACGTATAGAGAACGTCACCTGCTGTATCGTGTACGATTTTTACGGTATCAGGATTTCGGAACAAGGCGTCATCGGTAATTTCCATCGCCAGCACGGTGCCCTCCACCGCTCGGTCTTCGAGTAAGGGCGCCAACACCACATCGATCATATCAGGACGCATCATCGGTTCGTCGCCCTGCACACACACCACCAAATCCTCATCCGCTATACCAAGACCGCAATTTTCTGCGGCTTCGGCTACGCGCTCGAGCGCACGGGTATGGGTATCCGACGTCATAATCACTGGATAGCGATTTTTTTCACCGAACTCGGCGATTTCGGGGTCACAGGTTGCTAGCACCAACGCATCCCAATTTCCGAATAGTTTTGCGCGCTCGAAAACGTGCCCGATCATTGGGCGACCGCAAATTTCTGCGAGCGGCTTGCCAGGAAAGCGAGACGATGCCATCCGGGCAGGTACGACGCCAATCGTCCTCATGAAGCCACCACATCAAGCTTCGGGGTTCGATACAGATCGGAAAGTGTTTGATTGGGCCGTCCAAGGCGGCTGGATTGGCCATCCTTGGCAACGTCAATCCAGTTGCTAGCTTCGTCTGATTGGTAGAAGGCATGGAGAAGCTTAATTGTCTTCATGCAATCGTCACGCCCGATTGGCGGCGCGGCGCCATCTCTGAATGTGGCAACAATATCCCGATATAGTTGATAATGCCCAAAACCGTAGGCATCCGGAATATCCTCGCTATAACCAGTACAATCATCTGGTGCCGGGGTAAATATTTGTAGTTCGTTCACCGCCAGGCCGCCTAATTGAGCGAGACCTTTCGAACCGACTACCGAGAACGAGGCTTCGTAGTCATCCGGCCGCGCGCTTGTGGTTGCTTCAAGGCTGCCGACGGCTCCAGAGTCGTATGCCATCGTTGCGACGACCGTATCTTCAACCTCTATATCCGCCCCTAGTGTACGCATTGTCGCGTTGACTTTGCCGACCTCTCCGCAAAGGTAACGCAGGAGGTCGATGTGGTGAATACTTTGGTTCGTTAGCACGCCCCCGTCGTGAGAAAATGTGCCGCGCCAATCTGACAGGTCGTAATAGCGTTGCGGTCGGCACCAGCGGACACGAACGGCAACCACGCGGATGTCGCCGAGCTCTCCCGTCTCAAGCGCGGATTTTAGTCGCTGCACGGCTTTATTGTATCTGTTTTGGAAGACCGGAAAAATTTGCACACCGAGTTTGTCGGCAAGATCATACGCTTGGTTCAATTGATCTGGCCTCATAAAGGTCGGTTTTTCGACGATGAGATGCTTGCCGTATCCTTCCATTATTTCCGTCGCATGCTCTAAATGCATGCCCGAGGGCGTTACGATGGCGACAACGTCGATCGACGGTACCTTGCGTAGCATGTCGTGATAATTGGTGAATGCGGGAACGCCGAAAATTTCGGCGTAGTTGTCCGCCTTGTTTTCGTCGATGTCACAAACCGCGACCGCAGTTGCACCCTCGGTATCCGCGATTGCCCGCAGATGATGACCGGAGACCCGGCCACACCCAATTACGGCAATTCTGGTTTCAGTCATATTATTTCGCCACCTCCTCAGCGCTTGATCCGACGGCCTGTTTGATTGCCGCAACGATGGGCTTGAACTGTTCTACGGTCGTCGTCGAAAAACGGCTGAAACCCTCGAGGCCCGGCATGTCACTGTCGGTCCGATATGAAACGATACTAGCAAGTGCCGCGTGAACTTTCTCGGCGCTCTCACCAAATGCGACATGTTGGAAATTGCCGGCACAGGGAAACGTCATGAAGTTGAGCCGGCCCATCTCAGCACAAAAATACTCTTTGCCGGCGTTGAGGCGCTGCACCGCCGCGAGAACGTCCTCGTAATGATCGAGCATCCTCAAGAACACCTCGACGGCAATACTGTTGACCTCGAACATCGGACGAACCTTCTGGATCGCTTCGATGATTGTAGGTGCTGAGACAGCATACCCGATACGCAGACCCGCCATAGCCCATGCCTTGGATGTGGTACGGAGGACAATCAGGTGTTCATATTCGGTCGTCCAAGGTAACACCGTTTCCTCATAGAATGGGAAGTAAGCCTCGTCTATCGTGATTAACCCGCCAGATTCGCCAGTTACCTCAATAATGGTGCGTAGGTCTTCCTCATTAAAAACGGTACCCGTGGGACTGTCAGGATTGGGCAGAAACACGAGTTTGGGCCTCTGCTTTTGGATAGTGGCGATAACCTTTCCAGCCGAGAGCACCGGGCCCGCAACGGTTTTCTCGTAGGGCAGCGGCGCGAGCGTTGCGCCGAACATATGAACGTAGACTTCATACATGCCGAACGACGGCTGACTGATTGCCACAACGTCACCCGGATCAACAAATGCTTCAAATATTTGCCTTATTGCACCTTCCGAGCCGGCGGCGAGTGCAATACGGTCGCGGTCCACACCGAGATGGCCGGCAAGCTTTTGATACAACGGTGGCAGGTTCGGATACACACTGGCAGCTTCAGGCGGAATGGCCTGTAACACATCACCGACCAAACGGATTAAGTCCGGGTCTGCATTTTCGTTCCAGTCCAACTTAAACAAACTAGGGTGCCGTTCGGCGCCGAGGTAACGTGCGGGCCGAGTTAAGGTCGGATCGGCAATCGGCGCACGTGGCAGCGGAGGCGATTTTTTGAAATTTATCATCGTGGAAGGTGAGGTTCTATTCTTGGTGAATCGTGCCGAGGAGTTCTCGCGCAAATGCGTTCTATGGCCATCTGTTCCTATGCGAATTTGTGAGAGCTTACGGTCAATTATTCAGGATTAGAGTTACCCCGAAATGCCAAAATTGTCCCGCGCAAATCGTCGCCTGCGCGCTCATCATCAGATTCAATTGCCGCGCTTTGTCGGAGGACAGTCGTTGTCGGAAAGTTGGAGCACATACGAATTAATCCCTACGGATCCCTCGGTTCTCAATGTTCGCGATCCGAATTGGCGGCTTGGCGTCCTGTAAATAATCGAGAGGCAGCCTCGGGAATATAGGCTGCGCCACATTTCAACGCCTCTTGGGGGCGTGCGGATTTGAATCGAAGGTGGGGTGGCGGTCGGGACCAATAAATGGGTAATGTTCTGGGCCTTTAGTTGGCGCCAAAATCGATCCGCATCAGCTGCGCTTGGCCTTATGTCTATCAGCGCGTCGTGTGAAGTATGACCATAGTGGAAAGGGACCTCGAAAAGGTAATTCAGCGGACGTTGATAATTATAGATCCGGTGATCATTGCTCAAATTTGCGTTAATCCATTTTATCGGCGCAAATCCAGAAATCGATCGATCAAAATACTCCGATCGAGTTTCATTGGTGAACAAGAACTTTAGGTAACTGCTCGAAAAAACAGCGTGACCAAATAGTTGTACGGTGACTGTTAGAAGAACAGCCACGGTAAGCGGCGTTGTGACGTTCTGCGCGATTGCCCAGCGGGTTGACGTGACGCTGATACATAGCAGCAATAGTGGGTAGATCGGTAAAAGGTGGCGGACCCTTTGAGACGACCCGGTGAAGAACCACAGAACATAAAACATCGCTGCGATCACGGCGATTATTAAGAGGGGGGAGTTTCGAAAATGGTCTCGGAAATGCCACAGCCCAAAAGTCGCGAACGGCAATGCGAGCAGAATATATGGCCCAAAACCGGTCCGTCCGGACTCAAATTCCAAAAAGCCATTGAGCGTTGCAACGAATGGGTAAGCAACCAGCCACAACAGATTGGTCGGAACCGCACGTTCGGCATTGAATAGTGAATCCTGAATGCTTGCACGGTGCTCCGCGTCCCAGAAGAGTCCAAAGTCGAACCCCGGCAATCCGGCCAGCATTGGGAAAACAGGGTCGCCGGTATGAAGGAAATTCCATACATACCATTGCCCGCCGGCGACTGTGCCGATGATGCTGAGGAGAAGAAAGCGGCGAAAGCCATTACGCTGGACGAGAATTGGTAAGGCGCAAGCGAACGCGAAGAGGAGCCCGGTGAACTTTGACCCCATGACGAAGCCGATAGTCAGTCCAGCGATTACGGCGTAACTGTAATTATCCGATTTCGCGGGGTCGGCGACCGCAAACGCCGCGACCAGGGCGAACATCGCCATACGCAATTCGACCTGGCCACTACCGGCACCAAAGAGGACTGCGGGTGTTGTCAGGAGGATCAATGCGAACGCAAGAGACCACCGTCGATCGATGTACCGTCGGACGAAACAATAGAAGAGAGCGATCGCCGCCCAACCCGATATCATAACCCACAGGGTCAACGCCCGTTCGCCACCCAAGGCAAGTACAGGGAGGTAACTCATCTCCACCAACAACGGAACGGCACCGTCGACTGCTCGTGGGATAAAGGTCAACTGTCCGGCGGCGGCAAACAGTTTCGGTATTGAAAAGTGGTATGCGAGCGAGTCTCCGTCCAGGGGTGGCGATAAGCCCTCGGCGACGTCGAAAAATAGAGCGATTGC